>CAYZYD010000104.1:0-9445 GCA_964482505.1 uncultured Planctomycetia bacterium
CGCAGCGCCACGCCCGACGGGTTCTGCGGCGAGGCGAGGCTGACCAGCCGCGTCGACTCCGCGGCGTCCGCGATGAACCGCGTCCGCTCGGAGTACAGCTCTGGGACCGAGAGCCCGCCATGGTCGAGGAGGCCGCGCGGAGGCTCGTTGCGGAGTACGGCGTCACCGTGATCGATCTCAACTTCGGCTGCCCGAAGCGTCGCATCATGGGAGCGCAGGGGGCCGGGGCCCAGCTTCTGCGCGACCCACAGACAATCTTGTCGATGGTCGAGGCGACGGTGCGGGGCGCGGGTTCGACCCCCGTGACCGCCAAGATCCGGCTTGGGCCGAGCCTCGATACTCCGACGGCTCCCGCGGTAGCTCGAGCCGCCGAAGCGGCGGGCGCGGCTGCGATCACCGTGCACGGTCGCACCGCTGAAGATAACTACGGGTCACCCTGTGCTCTCGACCGTATTGCCGAAGTCGTCGACTGCGTATCGATACCGGTAATTGCTAACGGGGATGTGCGCGACGCAACGAGTGCGCTCCGTACCCTCGACGAGACGGGTGCTGCGGGGGTCATGGTCGCGCGCGAAGCCCTGAGCCGACCTTGGGTGTTCCGCGAGATCCGAGCTGCAATCCAAGGCGAGCCGCTGCCGAGTCCGCCGACTCTCGCCGAGCAGAAGCGGCAACTGCTAACTCATCTTGAGCAATTGATCCGAGTGACGGGTGAGTCCTTTGGTCTGGTCCGGATGCGCAAGTTCGCAGGGCAGTATCTCGCAGGCGTACCCGGCGCGCGCGAGTTTCGCGCTCGCGTCTCGAAGACCAAAACTCCTGAGGCCTTTGTCGAATGTGTTGAGAGCTTTTTCCCCGTGGATCGTGAAAGCCCTCCGCCTCGGGTAGCGCCCCTCGGTATCGGTCAACCCAGTTCTTAGGCCGCATTCTCTGTGGACCGCGAAACGACAAAGCCGTCGCGTTCACCCGCAGGTCGACCCAAAAGTCTTTGCACGCACGTTCTCGTCGCGTCGGATTTTTTCTTACGAGAGTCTCGTTTCCAATCCTCAGCGATGGTCTGGAGCTTCGCGGCTAACATGAAATTAATCGTCGCGATTGCGGTTGGTCTACGCCCCCAAGATCTCCCCCTCGCTCCCCAATTGTCAAAACTCGCAGGTCGCGGTTTCTGTCTGCCGCTTGAGACGGTGTTTCCCGCGGTGACCTGCAGT
The DNA here is from genome assembly GCA_964482505.1 of uncultured Planctomycetia bacterium. Taxonomy (GTDB): domain Bacteria; phylum Planctomycetota; class UBA8108; order UBA1146; family JAJFFE01; genus CAYZYD01. Next base: position 1,203 of record CAYZYD010000104.1, read on the forward strand.
GTCCAGGCGACCTTCATGACGGGTGAACTGCCGCAAGCGCACGGCGTGGTTGGTAACGGCTGGTACTTTCGAGATCTCGCCCAAGTACTCTTTTGGCGACAGTCGAACGCGCTCGTCGAGGGCGAGAAATTCTATGACGCGCTCGCTCGAGATGGTTACCGAACCGCGAAGATGTTCTGGTGGTACAACATGTACTCCTCGTGCGCTTACTCGGTGACACCGCGGCCCGAGTACTACGCAAATGGGCTCAAGAAGCCCGGGCTCTATTCGCAACCCGCCTCACTGGCCGAGGAGCTCCAAGCGGAACTCGGTGACTTTCCGCTCTTTAATTTTTGGGGACCCACCGCGGATATTCGCTCGTCGCGTTGGATTCTCGACGCCTCGCTTCGCGTCGCCGAGCGTTCGGACCCCGATCTCCTACTCGCTTACTTGCCGCATCTCGACTACGACCATCAGCGTTACGGTCCCGACGCACCGTCGAGCCAAAGTTCGGTCGCAGAGCTCGATCGCGAGCTGGGGCGACTTATTGAATTCGCCGAAGGTCACGGCGCCGAGCTCATCGTTTTGAGCGAATACGGACTTGAGGCCACTGACGGTCCCGTCTATCTCAACCGGCTACTCAACGACGCGGGGTTTCTCAAAACTCAGGCGACGAGCCACGGGCAATTGCTCGACGCGGGGGCGTCGGACGCATTCGCGGTTTGTGATCATCAAGCGGCTCATGTTTACGCAAGTCCGGAGGTGCGACCTCGCGTGGCCGAGCTTCTTCGGACCACAGCGGGAGTGGCGAGGGTCTTGGACCCCGATCAGCAGCGCGAGATGGGAGTCGCACACGATCGCAGTGGCGATTTTGTTCTGATCGCCGAGCCAGGTTGCTGGTTTGCATATCACTATTGGCTCGACGAAAACGATCGGCCCGACTTCGCAACCACCGTCGATATTCACCGGAAACCCGGTTACGACCCGACGGAGCTCCTTATCGATCCGGGGCTCAAATGGCCCAAAGTCAAAGTCGCCTGGACGCTCGCTAAAAAGCGGCTCGGATTTCGTTATCTTATGGATGTCATCCCCACCGATGCTTCGCTCGTGCGGGGTACCCACGGGCGAATCTTCGAGAATCCTGAACTGGGACCGATCATCATCGGATCGAGTCCCGAGATCCTCGACGGCCTTTCGAGACCGGACCGTATCGCCGCGACCCAAGTTCGAAGTCTGATCGAAGCCACGGTCCGGCGCTCGGTTCGGTAACGAGAGAGCCTGTGAGGGAGTTATCTCTTAGAGAGATCCCCGCTCGACCCTATGGACTTTTTGGTGAGTGTTTTGATTCAAACCGAAACGCTGCACGCCCGAGCCGGCGACGCAACCAGTTGAGACCTCGTTGCACTGCGCGCGTTCGGAGCAATCGACGTTCGAGTCGCTCCTTGGCCGGGAAGTCGGCGAGGAGAAGCCCCACGAAGATTGTGAGGAGTCCTTGTCCGGGTAAGACGAGCATCAAAATTCCCGCAAAGATAAACGAGTAGCCGACGACGTTTTCGATCACGATGAGCCAGAGCCGTCGGTGTCGTAGATGGTTCGACTCGAGCCGACGTTCAAAGAACTCGACGGGAAGTCGGGCAACAATCATCGGGACTGCGATCAGCGACCCGACAAAGACGACCGCGGAAGCGATGGCGAGAATGGTCAAGAGTTGTCGATGACTCTCGATCCAAGTCAGGATCTCGCTCAATCAGAACTCCTCAGACGTCGCTCTTCTCGAGCCTCTTCGACCGAGAGCTGATCCTGCCCGGCGGGGCTCGGTTTGAGTTCGCGAGCTCGCGTGATCGCTCCGTCGCCGAGCCTTTCGCGGATTTGGTCGGTCAGCTGAGCGAGACGTTCTTCACGGTCGAGTTCGGACGCTTCGAAGAGGTCGGCTTGGCGTGAGGTAGACCTGGGAAGGAGTCCACTCGTGCCCACGCCGAGCAACCGGATTCCGGCTCCCCCGAGATCGACCCGGTGAAGGAGCGCTCGAGCGCTTTCGAAGATCGGACCGGGAAGATCGGTTGGCGCCTCGAGAGTCTGCGCTCGGGTGTAGGTCTTAAAGTCGGGACGACGGACCTTGATTCGAACGGTCCGGGCGACGAGAGATTCGGTTCGGAGTTGTTCGGCGACCTTGACCGAGGCCCGATAAAGAAAGTCTTCGACCTCCTTGGGATCGACGAGATCGCGACCAAATGTCGACTCGGTCGAGATCGATTTTGCATCGCGTTCGGGCTGGACCGATCTTCGATCGTCACCTCGCGCGAGCCGACTCAATCGTTCCCCTGACTCCTGGCCGAGGAGCCTGACCAAAGTGTCAACCGGCGTTCGTCTGAGATCGCCGATCTTGTGGATACCGACTGCGTGCAACCTCGCGGCGCTTTTCTTGCCGATGCCCCAAACCCGTTCGATGGGGAGCGGTGCTAAGAACGCTTCGGCGCGACCCAGTGGCACCACCGTCAAACCGTCCGGTTTCTCGAGGTCGCTCGCAATCTTGGCGAGAAACTTATTCTCAGCGAGACCGATCGACACCGAGAGGCCACCGGTGACCTCCCGGACCTCAGTCTTGATGCGACGAGCGATGCGGAGCGGGTCTCCGAAGAGTCTCAGGGAGCCCGCGATGTCGAGAAATGCCTCGTCGAGTGAGAGCGGTTCGACAAGCGGCGTGATATTGAGAAAGACCTGCCGAATGAGTCGTGAAATAGCCGCGTAGCGGCCCATCCTCCCCGGCAGCCAGATCGCTTGGGGACATTTTCGTTCCGCGACCAGGGCCGGCATCGCGGAGTGGACACCAAAGCGTCTCGCTTCGTAAGAGGCCGTAGAGACGACCCCGCGAGGTCCGCGATGTCCGATAATGACGGGTTTACCGCGCAGACTCGGATTATCCAGCACTTCGACGGCTGCGTAGAAGGCGTCCATGTCGGCGTGCAAAATGGTCGGGACGCGGTTCCTCGACGTCATGTTCGGTTCCATACTATCTGGCGCTGGTTCCCCTACAGATCCGTCGAGCTCAAGTTAGAGAGTCCAAGTAATGGTGTCCTGATTCGAGAATTGGTAAACATCGGCATTGGTCGGGGCCGGCGGAGACCTGAGCAAGTCTTTTGGTCGCGAGATCGGATGACTCTCTCGACAAGGCGGGATTCGCTGGTCGCGACTCGAGAGTTCGGCCGAAGGAGAGAGTAACGCGAGAACCCATCGATCGAAACCGGAACCTGGCGGGGCGTTTAGGGCCGGACACCCTCGAGATAGAGTGGGTCTCGAGATAGACGGGTCCCGGATGGCCTCCAACTCGCTCGGGCCAGATTTGTCTGTCGTCTGCTCCGGGTTTGGATTCTCCGCCTCTCGGTCGCAAATGCGAGTGCGCACGGTTTTTCCAAATTCACGGTTCGCAAACTCGATGACTGGCCGCGTCCCGTTTCACTGAGTCCCGATACTCAGCCCCGGGGGGTCGCTATGGAACATAGGAATGTGTGAAGCGCTTTTACTTCGGCCAAGGTGAGTGGGTGTTGATCGTTCTCGCGATCTTTCTCATCTTTGTCGTGCCCGGTGCGGTTTACTATCTCGGCCGTCGCCTCGAGCGTTGGCGCAAGAAGTTTGGTTCGAAAAGGAGTCGGGGATGACCCAAATTGCAGTTGTCGGAGCGACCGGAGTGGTCGGCGAGACCATCCTCTCGCTCTTAGCAGAGCGCGGCTTCTCGAAACCGCATGTCTACGGTTCGACTCGTTCGCGAGGCCAGGTGGTGGCCTACGGGTCGGAGCAGTGCCGCTCCAAAGTGCTTTGGGATGAACCGATTCCAAGGGTTGATCTCGCATTCTTCGCGGCCGACGAGGAGACGGCAATCGAGTGGGCGCCCAAGTTCATCGAGAATGGAGCGGTGGTCATCGACAACTCGAGCGCCTTCCGTCTCGATCCCGCGGTGCCGCTGATCGTCCCCGAAGCCAACGGCGAGAGGATCCACAACGCCTCGCTCATCGCGAACCCGAACTGTTCAACCATCCTCCTCGTACTCACTTTGGCGCCGCTCCGCGCCCTCGGTGCCTTTTCCGCTTCGGTCGCGACCTACCAGGCTGTGTCAGGTGCGGGTAAGCCGGGTCTCGACGCGCTCGAGCGCGAGGTCCAAGCAGGCCAGTTCTTGCGCGGAGATCCCTTTCCCTTCCCGATTTCCCGCAATCTGTTTCCACTGATCGGCTCGATCAACCCGGAGACCGGACGGACGGGCGAAGAGCAGAAGATGGTCGACGAGTCGCGTCGCATCCTCGATTGGCCCGAATTCGAGCTGGCGGTGACCTGCGTTCGAGTTCCCGTCGAGCGCTGTCACTCAGAAGCGGTTGCACTCCACTTCCAATCCGACGTACGGGTTGAGGAGGCCGTTCAAGCGCTCGCGTCCGCCCCCGGAGTAGAATTGTGTTTGGACCCCGAGAAACCACCAGTTCCGGTCGACGTGGCAAACCAAGCCCCCGTGTTCGTTGGCCGCTTGCGTCAGTCGGGTCCGCGCACGCTCGAGTACTGGCTCGTCGGTGACCAAGTTCTCAAACGCGCCGCCCTCAATGCAGTTCAAATTGCGGACCGTGTCCTCGCGCACCGGGCTCCGGTCGGCTCCTGACGCTTTGGGGGCGACCTACCGAATCGACCTCGCCTATCACGGGGCGGAGTTTCACGGCTGGCAGTATCAGGAGGAGGCGCGCACCGTCGAAGGGGAGTTGCGTCGCGCTCTCGCTCCACTCTTCGGGACGATCCGAACGGTTGGCGCTTCACGAACCGACAAGGGAGTCCACGCACTCGGTCAAGTTGTGCGGGTTGAGTGCGATCGAGAGCGTGGCGAATCCGAACTTCACAAGGCGCTGGAAGCACGAACTCCACGCGATATCCAAGTCATGCGAGTCCGGCGAGTCCCCGCGGAATTTCATCCCCACCAAGCCGTCGAAAAGAGGTACCTCTATTCGATCGACAACGGCGCCCAAACGAACCTCTTTTCGGGACCGGTTAGCTGGGCGGTCCGGACGCCGCTCGCGGTCGACGCGATGCAGGCGGCGGCGCAGTCTCTCATCGGTCGTCACGACTTTGCGTCGTTTCAGAATCAGTCCAAAGATCCGCCCGATTCGAGTGTCAAGGAGGTCCGCGAAGTTTGTGTGCAGCGCTTCCAAAGCTCGGTTCAAGTCCAGGTCATCGGCGACGGGTTCCTCTACCGCATGGTTCGCAATATCGTCGGGACCCTCGTCGAAGTGGGGCGCGGAGCGCTTCCTGCGGACGCCGTCGCGGGGATCCTGGCCGCTTGCGACCGCCGGCGCGCGGGACCATCGGCGCCTCCCCAAGGACTCTTCTTGATGGAGATCCGCTATCCCGGCGAGCCTCCACTCGCGCTCTCTGGTCAGCGATTTGACGGCTTCTACCTTTGAGCGGCTCGCTGCCACACCGACCGAAGCTGCGAGGTGATCGGGGTTCGACTCTGTGCACTACGACTCAAAGATCTGGAGCTTCTTTTCTCAATTCGATTTGGCGGCTCTTCCGAGCGGAAATGGGCTCCCCTTTCTTGTCACCTAAGTATTTATAAATTATTCTCTTGGGGATGGGATAGTAGACGGTTTTGGCATTCGAACCCGAACATGCTCTACTCAGTTTGGACGGCCGCCGCTCGGGCGGGTCCATGGCTTCGGTGCAAGCCGGCCAAGATGAGGCACGGAGTGCCGAACAGAAGGATGCCGTCCGGCGTATACCACCGGCGCGAGCCGCGTGCCGCGCTCAACAGCGCAGCTCGGAGTCATCAGTGTCTGAGGAGGATCCATTTGTCGACTCAAATAACTGTACGAGACGATTCTATTTCGAAGTCGAGTAAACGATACGCAGAAGAGAAAGTCGACAAGCTCAACAAGTTCTTCGACGGTATCCAAAGCATCGAAGTGATTCTCGATACCGAGGGTCCTCAGCACCGAGCTGAAATCGTGATCGCGATCGTCAAGGGCGAGCGATTGGTCTCGAGTATCGTCCATGATCAGATGAATGCGGCGATCGACCTCGTCTTGGATAAGGCGGAGCGAGTCCTCGTCAAACACAAAGAGAAGGTCAAAGAGCACCGCGCGGTTTCCGTAGGAGAATTGCCTCCCCAGCGAGAGCCCAACCCCGAAGAAGAGCTCGAGAGCTACGACGACATTATCGATAAGACCGAGTTTAACTAGTGGACTGTCACGGAGGGATCGGTACCGAATCGGTGTTTCAGCGTCCGCGTGGACAACTCCGTCCCAGCCGGGAGGGGGAGGCCCCAGGCGCGGTCGAATTGGCGAGGAGGCGGGCGCCGACCATGTGGTCGAGGGACGACGAGTTGGAACCCGAGTCATCCGTTACAGTCCACGAGCGTCTTCCTGCAAAGTAGTCTTCCTGCAAAGTACCTGTCAGACGAGGTTGGAGTGGTCGGGTGATAGGCCTTTAGGGAGCCAACACTTCAAATAAAATAGCCTCCACCAAAATGCGTCGTATTGGTGCTTACGGCAAACTCTGGCGGTGACACGCGACCTCAGATATCGTCGACCCCAATCGAATGCCTCTTCGAGCGGGAGGGTTGAGTGACGACGATACAGGCCACCACCGCGAGCCTTCCCTCGTTTTTTGAATCCTCGCTTATCACCAGGAGTGCGCGTGAGCGAAACCCCCAAGTTGACCCAGGTCATACCCGCCCGGCGCCGTTTTGATCGAGTGAGCGGGGTCGATCAAGAATCGTTGATCGCCCAGATCCTCACGCTGATTGCTGAGGGCGGCGATTTGGGAGCCGAGGGCCTCCCCTCGCTCGCCCGCCAAATCGTATCTCGGGAACGCGATGGGACCACTGGCCTCGGGCATGAGATCGCGGTGCCGCACCTCAAGGATTGTTCCCAGGTCGCCGCGATCACTGGAGCGTTTGCGCGCACCCAAACTCCGATCGAGTGGGGATCACCGGATGGATCGCCGGTTCGGTTGGTTTTCTTGCTCCTTTCACCCCCCGACTTTGATACCGCGCATGTTCAAATGATGCGGCAGATTGTCCGAGTTGCTCGGGATCGGCCCACGGTGAACTATCTCCTCAAGGCTGAGAGTCTGGATAACCTTGAGGCAATCTTCGCTGAGGCCGAGAATGGCTAAAGAACGAATCCCGCCTGCTGATGAGTCGCCACAACTCGTGCGCGCTGCAGCTCGAGAGAGGGCGCGATTAAGAGAGTCTCACCGGACGAGGTCGAGCTATCCCGTCGTCGCGTTTGGCGGCGGCACCGGCATGTCCTGTCTACTCGCCGGCCTGCGCGACTATACGGACAATACGACTGCGATCGTTACCGTGACCGATAATGGGGGATCGTCGGGGCGGCTTCGCAAAGAGTTTGACATGGTTCCGCCGGGTGATATTCGAAATTGTCTCGTCGCACTCGCCGGGGGGGAGCCGCTCCTCGCAAGACTCCTTCAGTACCGATTTACCGAGTCGGATCTTGCGGGACACAGTTTTGGGAATCTCTTTATCACTGCGCTGACGCGGGTCACGGGGAGTTTTGATCAAGCGGTCCGGGAACTCAACCGCATGCTCGAAGTCAGAGGTCGCGTCCTTCCGGCAACCGGCAGCAAAGTCAGCCTCATCGCGACTCACCCCGACGGATCGAAATCGACAGGAGAGGTCGACGTTTCTGCTTCGGGGAAGCCGATCGAGTCGGTTGAGATGCGGCCTCGAGTGGGACCAGCAGCTGAAGACGTGATCGAAGCGATTGAGCGGGCGCAACTGATCGTGTTTGGCCCCGGAAGCCTCTTTACGAGCCTGATCCCGAATCTGCTCGTGCCCGGGATCACCGAAGCGATCCTGCGCAATCCTTGCGACAAGGTCTACGTCGCCAACATCATGACCCAGCCCGGAGAGACGACGGGGCTCTCGCTCAAGGATCACGTCGACGCGCTCGAATCACACGCGGGACAGCGTTTCTTGACCGGCCTCGTAGCCCACCGAGGTCCGCTGCCTTCCGAGCTTGAAGTTCTCTACGAACGAGAGGGCGCGAATCGGGTACGTGGCTTTGTCGATCTCTGCGAGGAGCGGGAACTCAAACTCGGAGTGGGCGATTTGCTCGATCCTCAGGCCAAAGTCATCCGGCACGAGAGTGAAGCACTAGCCCGCTGCTTGGTCGATAACTATTATAAGGGAAGACACGCCATGGAGCTGGATGCAACGCGAACCCTGCCTCATAAGCAAGCGCATCATGCGCTTGCCTCTACAAAATTAGAAG
>CAYZYD010000105.1:0-9428 GCA_964482505.1 uncultured Planctomycetia bacterium
CTCCCCGCGGTTAAAGCCGTAAGTCAGTATGAGACCGCGGTTGAACCAGAGCCGGGCTTCTGGGTTGTCAGACGAAGTCTCGCGCTCGTAGCCGTCGAGCCCGGCGTAGAGATCCACTTCGGGATCCTGCGCATCCTCTTGTTTGGGCTCGGCTCGCTTCGCTTGGGTGGCCGCGGACGACTCGGGCGCCGAGCCTGGCGGATCGGCCGACTGACAAGAGACGACGAGCAAGATGATCGAAGCGAGGAACCCATACCGGGTCGATTGCAACATGATTGGCACCTGAGGCTTTCGGGGAAGGAGTCATGGGAAGGAATCGTTAGAGTTTCGAATTGAAACACAACCCAGCTCGGGTTGTCGAGCGCGGCCGCTCGCTCATCAAGAAATTGTCGAGCGCGGGCGCTCGCTCATCAAAAAATTGTCGAGCGCGGCCGCTCGCTCATCAAAAAAATGTCGAGCGCGGCCGCTCGCTGATTAAAATGTCGAGCGCGGGCGTTCGCTGATTAAGAATATCGAGCGCGGCCGCTCGACGATCGATAGTGACAAGCGCAAAAAACTCGGCCCACTCACACGCTACCCTGAGAACTCCCTCCCCGTCGCGTGACGACCCTCGAAGCTATAGCAGCCCGCCCGAAAACTCATTCCGCGGGAGGCGGAGCTTACTTCGCCCAGCACCACCGGCGAAACCTCGAAGCATGACCTATACGCCTTCGATTCGCCGGGGCATTGGGCTCTGGACTCTGGGCTCCGGGGGCGATGGACTCGCAATCTCAGCCTCCCGCATCGAAAGCAGTTTTTCGGGCTAACAGGATGAGAGCAGGTTAACCGCGCTCACGATTTGGATTGCGGTTGTAGCTCGCCGAGCCCCCCTTTGGAATCGAGAGCGAACTCCATGACAATCCCGCGTGGGCGCGAGCGGTGTCGACGATCTGGCCGACGTGATAGCTGACGTGAGCGAGTGAGCGCAGTAACGCGCCACCTACGGTCCACTCTTGACCCCGAATCGTGACGATCCGACCGAGGTCTTTGTCCGTAAGTTCGGCGAGAGTCTCGCGCAAGACCTGCCAGCCGAGGTTCCAGAGCTCGAGAGTCTCGGCCCGGGTCCCGAGGGGCTCGAACTCCGAGTCGCGGTCGCGCCAGGGCTTCTCTCCATCGCTCGTGAGAAAGTCGGTAAATCTCGACTTGAGATTGCCTCCGACATGCCGCACGACGACGGCCAGCGAGTTGGAACCCGGGCTTCGGACCTTGAAGAAACTCTCGTCGTCGACTTGTTCGAGCGCTCGTATTGCTAGAGAGTGATAGCGATTCATCTCGTCGCGGACAGCTTCGACGATCATCGGGGGTCCTTTCCAGAGACGACCTGCGCGGTGGGCGCAGGAGCATAGCAGATCGAGAGGTGGAGATTCGTGTTGAGTGAAGACGAGCGAAGGTCGTTGGCTCGGGTCGCCTATGCGATGTCACTCGCCGATGCCTCCCGGCTCGAGAACGCGATCTCGGAAGCGACGACAACGGTCGACTCCGCCGAGGTGCTGGCCGAGGCGATCCTTCAGGGGATCCCTTTTGCAGGGTTTCCCGCGGCGATTGAAGCGTTCGGGGTTTGGGAGCCGAAACGCCGTTCCTTTGCGGTCGAGTCAGGCGGGCAGCTTGAACCCACCGAGCTGGCGGAACTCGGGGACGCGAATTTCCACGCGGTCTATGGAGCCGTCGCCGATCGCGTCCTCAAACGACTCGAAGCGTTTGCTCCGCCGCTCAGGGATTGGATCTTGCGATTTGCCTACGGCGAGGTCATGGGGCGCTCTCGACTCAAACTCGGGGAGATCGAGATTCTCGGCGTTTGCCATCTGCTGGCCCAAGGGCGTGAAGCACCGCTCTTCTCTCACCTCCGAGGAGCGGTTCGAAACGGGGTGACGATCCCCGAACTCAGAAGAATCCTCGAGTTTGTGCTCGTCGACGCTCCGCCCGATCGACTCGGGCTCGACGCGGTGGCACGCGCACTCGATCGGCTTTAAGCGGAGTCCTTTGAGCTCCGAGTTCCATGCGTCCATGAGTTCGGTCAAGGTGCCCTCGACGGTCGATCGAGCACGACCCGCTCGTGGCAATCTCGAGAAGCGCTTTCCGATCTCCAGGTGCGTCCCTACAATTTTGATCGCCCGTCCCTCTCCCGCGATCGTCCGAGACCGCCTCCTCGGATGAGCTCGACAGCCTGCATGCCAGTACTCGCCGAAACCGGTGTTACCGACTGGTGGCCGAACGTCGCTGCAGCCCCGCGAACGACCAAGGACTGACTTCATTGACTCGTCGGATCGCTTTTATCAATCAAAAGGGCGGCGTCGGTAAGACGACTCTCGTGGCCAATTGTGGGGCATTCTGGGCTCGCGAGGGGCGGCGAGTGCTTGTCATCGATCTCGACCCCCAAGCCCACCTCACGCTTCACCTCGGTTCGGCCGGCGAACAGGAGGAGCGGAATCTCTACCGAGTTCTTCGCGGCGATCTTCGGGTCGACGAGGCGATTGTCTCGGTCGAGGAGGAATCGGTGGAGGTGCTGCCGTCGCACATCGATCTCTCGGCGGCCGAGTACGAATTCGGTCAAGAGGTCGGCCGTGAGATGCTGCTTCGGGATCAGCTCGCGAATCTCGAGCAGACCCGCAACTACGATCTCATTTTGATGGACTGTCCCCCGAGCCTGGGCTTTCTCTCGCTCAATGCCCTCGCCGCCGCGGACGACGTCGTCGTCCCGGTCCAAGCCGAGTTCTTCGCACTGCAAGGTATGGCGCAGCTTGTCCACGTGGTCGAATTGATTCGCGAGCGCCTTCACCCGCAACTCAAGCTGAGCGCGGTGGTCCCGACCCTCGTCGACCTTCGCACCAATCTCGGTCGCGAAGTCATCGACGATCTCGAGCATCACTTCGGTCCCGTGGTCACCAAAAGCCATCTCCGGAAACGGGTCAAGGTGGCCGAAGCGCCGAGCTTTGGTAAGTCGATCTTCGAATACGCGGCCAACTCCGAAGGGGCGGAGGAATTTGCGGCCCTTGCTCGCGAACTCGAAGCGAAGCTTGCGTTGTCTCCGGCGCACACTTCAGTGGATTCAAATACTGCCCAACCCCAACCCCAACCCGAGAGCCCTCCTTCCGAGTCGCGGCTCGGCACCCTCTCCTCTCCATCACCGAGTCCTGATTTTGGCTCGCGATCTGAAGTCGAGAGTTACTCGCGCGGGGTTGCTCCCGAAGAACGCGCCGAACGAGACGGCTCGACTCGAGTTCGCGATTCCGGCTGATTAGGTGAGGTCGCCCGCCGCATGAGTCCCTTACGACGACTTGGCCTCCTCGGAGTGCTGCTGATTCTCGCCTCCACGCTCGCGTGGTCGGCTCAAGACGGGTCGGGTGACCGCGTCGCGAAGCTCAATCGAGAAGGGATCGCCTTCTTTGAGCGCGGCGAGTATCGGCGTGCGCTTTCACGCTTTGAGTCTGCCCTCAAACTCGAGCCGCAGTCGAAGCAGATCCGCGAGAACATCGGTCGAACCTACACGGCGGTCGGCATTCAGCTTCTCAATCAGGCAGAAGCGCTCTCTTCGGGTCCCGATGATATTCGGCGAGCGCTGGAACAGTTCAATCTCGGGCTCCTCTATTGGGAGGGAGATCTCGAAACGCTCCACGCGCTGAGTTGGTGCCACATCCAACTCGGCGAGTTGAAGTCGGGAGAAGCGCAACTCGAGCGCGCCCTCGAGCTCGATCGAAAGTCCTTCAAGAGTTGGCGTTTGCTCGGTGTCTGCCTCGAACGCCAAAACCGGTTGCGCGCGGCACTCAAGGCGTACCGAGAAGCGCTCGAGCTCAATCCCGAAGATCCCGAAGTTAAATTGCGCCACCACCGCATAAAGAACGATCTGACCGCGCTCGAGGAGTATCCGGTTGAGAAGCGGGGGGCGATCCACCTCTACGCTCCTTCGAGTTACAACGCCCCTCAGCGGCGGATCATCATCGAGGCGATTGAGAAGACACTCTCGGATTATCTCGTGCGCTGGGATATCACGCCTCCGAGTAAGATCGTGGTGATCGCTTATGAAAAGGGTCAGTTCGCCGTGCGAACGGGTCTCAGCAAAGATATCGGGGGGGCATTTGACGGGCGGATTCGAGTGGCCCACCCCGATGAGCTCGAAGAGGGCGATCTCGAATTGCAGGTAGTTCTGAGGCATGAGACCGTGCACTTGCTTCTGCGCCAGCTCTCAGAACGCGCTCCGCGTTGGCTCGACGAAGGCATCGCGCAAGCACTCGACGGGGGAACCCGAGGAAGCTGGCGCGGGCGGCTGCTCGAGCTTCTGCGCGGCGATCCCGATCGAGGAATCGCCGATCGCGAACGTCAGTTCCGAGAAGACCGGCCCGAGACCTACAGCGCTCTCTACTTGCACGGCCTCTTTCTGGTCGATTATCTCATCGAACGCTACGGGGCATTCCGGCTCGATATGGTGGTTCGCGAGGTCAAGGGGGGGAGTTCGTGGCTTGCGGCCCTCGAGCGGGTATACGGACAGCCGATCGAGCGAATCGATTCCGAATGGCGGGCCCAGCTGCTCGAATCAGAAAGACCAAAGCCCGCGGGCGAGTCTTCTAAGTAGGGGAATCAAACCGGTTCGGTCGAGTGCTAAAGCTGGGCGCCAGCGGAGATCGATAGTGAGGAACGGCATCCGTTCGATCTACCGAGAAAGGTCTCCCGATGGCTAACGCCCTATCCGCCGAAGAGCTCGAATTTGTCAAAGCGATCGAGGATTTCAAAAAGAAGAACTCGAAGACCTTTCTCTCCTGGTCCGAAGTTCTCGGCATCGTCAAGGAGCTCGGTTATCGCAAGAGCGAACTCAACCGGAAGAAAAAAGTGAAGGCTTAGGCAGTGCCGGGGAGAGAAGAAGAAATCCTACTCTACGCGGCTCTCGATGGCTCTCTGTCACCTCGAGCTTGGAATAGCTTCGTCGAGCTCTGCGACGACGCCCCCGATCTCGCCCATATCCAACTTCACCAATACGATCTCCGGGGGCTCAATTTCGATCACTGCACGCTCGACGGGGGGGATCTCTCGTCGGTGCGAGCGGACGGAGTGTCCTTCAAGGGAGCGAGTCTCAGCGGCGTCGATTTCGCGCGCGCTTCGCTCCAAAAAGCCTGCTTTCGGAGCAGCACGGGTCGAGCTGTGAATTTTTCCTACGCCGATCTGCACCGTGCCGACCTGAGCTGGGCGAGTTTTCGCTACTGCAGCTTCATGGGAGTTCAGCTGGCCTCGGTGGCTCTCTGGAAGACGGATCTTCGCGACAGCCGACTCCCGGAGTTCCGCCCCTCGACCTTCCAGGACTTCGTGGCCACCGATCAGGACCCCAATAGCCAGAGCCTCGAATCGTTCGTGGCTCGGGTATCACGCGTGACTGGCAAGACTTACGCGATCGGCGGTTCGATAGCGGCAGCCCGAGTCGAAGTTCCGACCCAGTTCAGTGACGACCCCATCGGCTCGCTGATCGAGGTGGTCCGGCGCAATAAGCTGACAATCAAGAAGCGAGTGTCGCGGTCTGGGGACATTATCTACGATATTATCAATCTCAGTAGTCGACTGTGAGTTAGTGCCTCTCGTGCTCGAGAATCTTGCAGGTTCCTTTGTTTTCGCTCAAAGTTTCATGCAAAATGCTTCGAGATCAGGAGGTTAGCTATGCAACCCACGTCGCTCAGCTCCGCCGTTCCGCAATCAAATACTGTCGGTGAGTCGATGCACTCAGTGGCTGGGGAGAGCGTGAGCTCGCCCAAGAGCGGTCAGGTCATCACGATATCCGACCTCGCAGAGGCATTTCCTGGACAGTATGTCCTTGTTACCGACTGTCGCTTTGACGACGACGGTCGAGTGACCGAGGGCCGGCCCCTTATCTCTTCCCACTCGGCGAAGCTCTGTTACGAGTGGATGGACCACTACCAGAACTCGGTCATTCTCTATTTGGGCCCTGCTCGACCCGATCTCGAGGGTGCTTTTCTCGACTTGGGCGAAGCGTATCGCTCGCGCTAATCCGCCCGGCGCTACGCCCTGATAACAGCTACATATTGAAGCAGTCTGTGGTTAGGACGCCCCAACTGGCATAACTTGGGGGCTTTTTGACCGGTCGATTTGTTCGTTACCGAGGTAGCCTCGGAGGGTTTAAACCCTTGTGCCTTCCCGACAAATGAAACAGCCCCGTTGCAGACCCCACGGGGCTGTGTTAGTTTTATTTCTCTGTAACCCTTAAGGCGAACAATACCTATGGCCGATACAGCAGAGTGTTGACACAGTTCGTGTGTTCAGAAGTGGGCTAACGGCTGTGGCTAGGGCTAGCCTTAATGCAAACCTGGATTTTCGAGAGCCTAGATTTTCGAGAGCCTAGATTTCGAGAGTTAGAATCTTCGATCCCACCGGGTAAAGACAGATAGGCTCGGCCGCCATCGGCATTTCGGGACTGAAACAGTACTCGACAGATCCGCGAGTTGGCTGCCTTGAGGCTTCCTCGTTTGAGCAAGAGAATCCCGCGGCGAGACCGCTGACATTGACTGGGAAGGACGGCCATGCGAACCATCACGAAGCGTGACCTGGTCCAATTGATCGCCGAAAAAACGAATGTGCAGCAGCAAAAGGCGAAGGAAGTCATCCAGAGCTTTCTCGACGAAATCATCACCGAACTCGCCAATGGCAACCGACTTGAGTTCCGTGACTTCGGCGTCTTCGAGCCGCGCAAGAAAGCGCCGAGACTCGCACGCAACCCGAGGACGGGCGAGAAGATTCAGGTGCCCGACAAAGTCACTGTGAAATTCAAAGCGGGCCGCTTGATGAAAGAGAAGCTTCAAGCGAGCGAGGATTCGACCGAGGCGAGCGAATCGGTCAATTCAAATCCCATCAGTCCCGATTCCTAAGGTCACCACCTGAGGTCTCCGGACGAGATCCTCAAACTGAAGTCATAGACGCACCCGCAACTTGTGCGCTTGACCAGTGAAGAGTCGCTTCAGTCCTTTCACCAGAAGATCTTGCGAGCAGACGAGTCTGCTCGCTTTTTTTTTGGTGTATCGACCTCTCACTTGCGAAAGCGAGCGGGTGGGCAGAATGCACTCAATAGGTCGACTCGACGTTCCGATATCCTCAAACAGATTGAACGGGTGCGATAGTGCAACCCGGCGACTTCAGACCAGGGAGAGTGCCCATGACATTGAGTCCATACTCGGGACAGACTGTTCTCGTCACGGGTGGCACCGGCACCATAGGGTCAGAGATCGTACGACAGCTGATCCAACAGGGAGCCGAGGTCATTCGAGTCCTGAGTCGAGACGAGACCAAACAGGCTCATCTCAAGGCCCAACTCAACCATGAGCCGGGAGTTCGGTTCTTGATCGGGGACATCCGGGATCTCGAGCGGCTGCGCACTGCGCTACAGGGTGTCCATACTGTCTTTCACACCGCAGCTCTCAAACATGTTCCCGCCTGCGAATACAACCCGTTTGAAGCGGTGCAGACCAATATTGTCGGGACTCAACTCCTCGTTCAGGCTTGCCGCGATGCCGGAGTCCGTCGGCTCGTCTACATTTCGACCGACAAGGCTGTCAACCCTTCGAGCACGATGGGCGCGACGAAACTCGTCGCCGAGAATCTGATCCGAGCTTCGCAAGAGTGGAATTCTGAGTTGACCCTCTCCACCGTACGGTTTGGAAACGTCCTCGGCTCGCGAGGTTCTCTGCTACCGATGCTCGCCGATCAAATTCGGGAACATGGGGAGATCCAGCTCACTTCGACTTCGATGACTCGGTTCATGATGACCACGTTGGACGCCGTGCGTCTCGTCCTCGAGGCGGGTGCCTCGAGTCGAGGAGGAGAGCTTTGGATTCTCAAAATGCCGGCCTTGCGCGTGGCAGATCTCGCGCGAGTCTTTGCCGAGGAGTTTTGCGAGCGCTCAGGCGCGGACTTTCGGTCGATCGAGACCGTCGAAATCGGCGTTCGCCCCGGGGAGAAGATGCACGAAGAGCTCGTGACGGTCGAAGAGTGGCAGCGGCTCGAAACCCGCGATGACTTCTACGTAGTCGAACCAAACTTCCGTCAACCGGGGCCGATCCGGAGCGACCGTGAGCTGCCTCGCGAGCTTTCGAGTCAAACCGCGCCCCTTCTCGACGATCAGGGAATCCGAGAGCTGCTCGCCCGGTCGAGCTACTTTGGGCCCGTTCGCGAAGGAGTGCTGAGCGAATGACTTGGCGAATTCCGCTCGCCCGTCCCGAGATCAGCGAATCGGATCGAGCGGCGGTTCTGCGGGTGCTCGATTCGGGCCAGTTGAGTCTCGGCCCCGAAGGCCCAGCGTTCGAAGAAGAGTTTGTCGATTTTCTCGGTGGGGGTGTGCACGCCGCTGCCGTGTCGAGCGGCACCGCGGGGCTCTACCTCGCCCTGGTCGCGGCGGGAGTCACGAGTGGAGTGGTGCTGACCCCATCGTACGGGTTCGTCGGAGCGGCCCACGCGATCCGACTCGCGGGCGCCGAGCCGCGGTTTGTCGAGATCGACCCCACGACTCTCTGTGTGACCGCGGACACGCTCGAAGCCGCTTATTCGGCGGAGGTTCGAGCCGTGATGCCGGTCGACGCCTTTGGAACTCCGGCCCCGATGGTCACCATTTCGGAGTGGGCTCAGTCTCGACAGGTGGTCGTGGTCGAGGATGCCTGTGAAGCGATCGGGGGAATTCACGCCGGACAACCCGTCGGCCGTTTGGCGGACTTCGCGGTCTTCGCCTTCTATCCCAACAAGCAGATGACAACGGGCGAAGGGGGGATGGTCGTCTCGACCGACGCCCAAAAGATCGAGCGGATTCGTCGCCTTCGCAACCAGGGCCGGTCATCTCGAGAATTTGACTTCGACCTACCCGGGTTCAATTTTCGTCTGACAGACCTCCAAGCCGCGTTGGGCCGGAGTCAGCTCGCTCAACTGCCCGAGTTGCTCGAGCGGCGGGCGACACTCGCCCGCCAGTACACGGCACGATTCGCGGAGCTCCCTGAAATCCAAACACTCTCGGTGGATCCCGAAGCGGACCAACGGAGCTGGTTCGTCTACGTGCTGATCACTGAGAGTCCATCGCTCAGAGATTCAATCCGGGCGGAACTTGCTGCTCACCGAATCCAGACCGCGCCCTACTTCCGGCCGATCCACCAGATGCTCCCGTACGCCGCCGCGGAGCGGATTCCCAATCCGCTTTGTGAGACCGAAAACATCGCGTCCCGGTCCTTTGCGATCCCGTTTTATCCGAGCCTGAAGCCCGACGAACTCAGCGAGGTGGCGGATCGGGTCGAAGCGGTCTGCGGAGCTTGGGCACGACCCGCACCTGCGAACCCCTAAGTCATAAATTAGCAGTGTGTTCTGAAGCTAGCAGCCCGTTGAAAAACTCATTCCGCGCGGGAGGCCGAGCTTCCTTCGCC
>CAYZYD010000106.1:0-9392 GCA_964482505.1 uncultured Planctomycetia bacterium
GGTCGAGCCGGTGCTCGAGGATTGGCCGGGTTGGAGTACCGATGAGTTACCCGCACTCGAGCCGTTTATCGGTCGTCTCGAAGAGGCCATCGCGCGCCGAGTTTCGGTCGTATCAACGGGTCGAGGTCGGGAGGACGTTCACCTTTCGGCGCCGTTTGCGGAGGAGGGGTCATGAAGCGCGACCGAGCCAAGAGTAGCGCGCGGGCGCTGCCCGAACACATCGCCTTTATCATGGACGGCAATGGTCGTTGGGCCAAGGCGCGCAAACTCGATCGGCGTCGTGGTCATGAGCAGGGGGCGCGAGTCTTGCGCGAAGTCGTCAGACACTGTCGCAAGCTCGGGATTCCCGAGATCACCTTTTACGCGCTCTCGACCGAGAACTTTAGCAATCGACCGCGGCTCGAGATCCGCTACTTGATGTCGCTCTTGCGCGATTACCTCATCGGAGAGCGTCGAGAACTCAAGAGCCAGAACATCCAGTTTCGCGCCATCGGCCGGGTCGAAGAGCTCCCCGACTCAGTCCTCAAGGAGATCCGACGCAACGAATCCGAGACGCTCGAACACGACGGGATGGTACTCCGGCTCGCGCTCAACTACGGCAGTCGGACCGAGATCCTCGACGCGATTCGACGGATGAAATCCGAGATCGAAGTCGGTCAACTTTCGCTCGCAGATCTCGACCTGATCTCCGACCAGACTTTCCGGCAGTATCTTTACGATCCCGACATGCGGGATCCCGACCTGCTCGTCCGCACGGCCGGCGAACTTCGAGTCTCGAACTTCTTGCTCTGGCAGATTTCCTACACCGAACTCTGGGTGACCGACGAGAAGTGGCCCGACTTTACGCCCGAGCTGCTCGATAAGGCGATCGATTCCTACGCGCAGCGAGAGCGGCGCTTTGGCCGCGTTCCGGCCAATCTGCGGGATCCTCGCGATTGAGCGTCCTCAAAGATCGGCTGCTCTACGGCTCGCTCCTCCTGGTCGGGACGGTCGGGTTGATCCTCGTCGATCTCTGCCTCCCCCCGGATCGGCCGGTCGGTTTCTTTGCGCTCGGACTCAGCCTCGCGAGCGCCGCCTGGATCGAACACTATCGGCTCTGCGGCGGGCAGTCGCGCTCGAGTCAGTGGGCGGGGGTCGTCTGGGTGGTGGGAATCCTCGCAGCTGATTGGAGTGCGATTGCCTTCAGTCGCCCGGAGGCGCACCCTTTCGCCCTTCTACTCTTGCTCCTCTGGCCCCCGTTACTCTCGTCGCGCTCCTTTCGTCGTCTGCCCACGCGCGAGGACCTCGAAGAACTGGCGAGGACAACGCTCGCCTTCGTCTACGCGGTCCTGCCGTTTCTCTTTATGTACCGGCTGCGTTTTGCCGAAGAGGGGCTCCTTTGGGTGCTCCTCGCGCTACTCTTGATCAAATCGAATGACATCGGCGCCTTCTTCACGGGCCGCGCGATCGGACGGACCCCGCTCGTCCCGGTCAGTCCGAACAAGACGGTCGAAGGATCGATCGGCGGTATCGCACTCGGAGTGGGAGTGGCCCTCGTTTTTGTCCAGTTTCTCGCGCCGCTCACGACCGGCCACGCGATCGCGATCGGCCTTTTGGTCGGGGTGGCTGGTCAAGTCGGGGATCTGGTAGAATCCGTGTTCAAGCGCGGTATGGGCGCCAAGGATTCTGGCTCTCTTATCCCAGCCTTCGGGGGAGTGCTCGATCTACTCGACAGCCTTCTCCTCGGGGGTCCCGTCCTCTTCTTCTACACTCTGATATTGGTTGGTTAATGGAGCGAGAGATTATCCTGCGAGATGGGGCTGAGGCCGTTCGGGTGCTCGGAGTCCAAGACCGCTATCTCAAGTTGGTGCGGGAACACTTCGGCATCGATATCACTGCGCGAGGGCACACGATCCGCCTCGAGGGCGAGGAGTCGGCGGTCGGGGGCGCGACCGAGCTCCTCAACAAGATCATCGACGACTCTCGTAACGGCGGGGACGCGGCCGAACGTATCGTCCGCGAAGCGATCGAACCCGTCGCCTTCCCCCCCTCGTCTCTGCCGACCAAGGTCGATATTCCTCGGGTCGCTCGGACCAAGGGTCAAGAGCGCTATCTCCGGGCGATCGCCGATCACGATATCGTCGTCTCGATCGGTCCGGCGGGGACCGGCAAGACTTTTCTCGCAGTCCGCATGGCTGTTGAGTCACTCAAGCTCGGTGAGGTGAAGAAGCTCATTCTCTGCCGACCCGCGGTGGAGGCGGGGGAGAGTCTCGGCTTTCTGCCCGGCGATTTTCACGCCAAGGTCAATCCCTATCTCCGACCACTCTACGATTCTCTGCACAACCTTCTGGATTACGACCAGGTGCGACGCTATATCGATCGCGAGATTATCGAGATCGTACCGCTCGCCTACATGCGCGGTCGGACCCTCAACGACGCCTTTATCATTCTCGACGAAGGGCAGAATACGACCCCGTCACAGATGAAGATGTTTCTCACCCGGATGGGAGAACGAGCCAAGATCGTCATCACCGGCGACATCACCCAAGTCGATCTCAAACCGGGACAGAATTCTGGACTCGTCAACGCTCGGCGCATTCTCAAAGGAATCCGCGGGATCGCCTGGGTCGAGCTGGGTCGCACCGACATTGTCAGGAACCCGTTAGTTGCCCGAATTGTAGACGCCTACGAGGCTTACGAAGGGGAGCAGGATCGGGCCAAGAAGACCAGGGATAAATCTCCCCGGTCGAAAACTCGATAATGACGAGAAGGCACAAGACCGTTAATCTCCGCTTTAGTCAGGATTTGGCCCTGGCCGAGCCCTCTGTTTCCGCAGGGCCCTGAAATCCCGAACGACAGCGTCCTTCGTTACCGAGGCATTGCGCCGTCCGATCGGGCCGGCCTCGGGTCGGCGGCTGAGAATCCACGCGATAACTCGAGTCCGCTCTCTCGGAGCTCGACTCGGAAGAGAGCCTATGAATTGGTTTGGTGAAGCGGGACGCCGACGAAGTTGGCAACCCCTCTCTTTCAAACACAAGCAAACCAAAGCGGGAGCCCTCGCCGCCGAGCAGACACGCTCGCGGCGGTTGGTCCGGATCGGCGTCGCCGCTCTGAGCGCCCTGACGACCATCTTGATTCTCGGCTTCGGTCAAGCGGACGAACTCGTCGACTGGGCCATCATCAGTGGGATCGTTCTCCTGATTCACGCGACGGTACTGCTCGTTATTCGAATGAGTTCTCCCGAGCTTCTCTACGATCTTCCGGCCTATCTTCTCCAAGTGATTCTCTTCGTCGTCCTCGTGCGAATCTGGTCCGAGCTTGGCTTTCCCCATTATCTCCTCCCGCTTCCGCTCCTGAGTATGATCGTCGCGTTGACCTTCGGGAGCGCGGTCGCTCTCTTTACCGCAATCATCGCAGGCGGCCTCGCGTCGTTTCAGCTCGCCTTCGGATCGATCACGATGAATCTCGAGAGCGCGCTCAACGCGTCGTCGATCGGCCTACCGTTTACTCTCTTTGCCGGGTCCGTCGTTGCAATCCTCGGGGTCGAGCGTCTGCGCAGCCGCACCCGGCTCGTTACGGTTGGGATCCTCAGCGGGCTCATTCAGGCGGCCTCGATCGCGCTTTTCGAATGGCCCGAACACGAAACCTCGACTCTGCTCGAGCTCACGCGCTGGTCGCCGTTGATCGGTCTCTTCAACGGACTCGGCTCGGGCATTCTGCTCACGAGCGCGCTGCCCTTCATCGAACGAATTTTTGGTTTGACGACCGATATGCGGTTGCTCGAGCTCGCCGACCAAAACCGCCCCCTCCTGCGCGACTTGAGCCTTCGCGCTCCGGGCTCGTTTCAGCACTCGCTGATGGTCGGGCAGCTCTCAGAAGAAGCGGCGAAGAGTATCGGAGCCAACGACCTGCTCGCCCGGGTCGGGGCGCTCTACCACGACATCGGCAAGATGCTCAAACCGAATTACTTCGTCCAGACCAGGGCGGCCGCCCACCAAAACATGCACGACCGTCTCTCCCCCGAGATGGCGCGACTCATCATTATTTCGCACGTGAAGGATGGGGTTCGCATCGCGGAGGAGGAGGGGCTGCCCAAGCCGATTATCGACATGATCCCGATGCACCACGGGACCTCGGTGGTCGAGTATTTCTACCACAAGAAGCGTCAACAGGAGGAAGAACAGAAGAACCTCGGCGAAACTCG
The DNA here is from genome assembly GCA_964482505.1 of uncultured Planctomycetia bacterium. Taxonomy (GTDB): domain Bacteria; phylum Planctomycetota; class UBA8108; order UBA1146; family JAJFFE01; genus CAYZYD01. The sequence goes on from CAYZYD010000106.1 coordinate 4,184, forward strand.
CGACGAGGCCTTTCAGTACCCCGGTCCCAAACCGACCTTCAAAGAGGCGGGGATTCTGATGCTCGCCGACACGGTCGAGGCGATCTCGCGCGTCCTCAAAGATCCAACCCCGTCCCGTTTGCGCGCGGTGGTGAAAGAGGTGATCAACAAGAAGATGGCCTCGGGACAGCTCGATGAATGCGACCTCACGCTGCGCGACCTCTCACGCATCGAAGACGCCTTTGTCCGTGTGCTCGCGAGCATTCACCACGGCCGGATCAAATACCCGCAGCAGGCGGAGAAGGAGACGAGCGGATCCGAGGCGAGCCAGAGTCCCGCTGACAATGATGGCAAAGAAGAGCGGCCCGCCGCGGTTGAGAGCCAGGCGACGCCATGACCGATCTCCGCCACGACCTCAAACTCGAAGTGACGATTTCCGATCCGAGTTGGACCGAACTCTCACCGAGTGAAATCGAGTCGCTGGTCGAGTGGACTCTCGCCTCCGAGGCGGGCGCCGGGCGGACGGGTGGTCTCGCCGTGATCTTTGTCGACGACGCGACGATTTCTGAGCTCCACCGCAAATTCATGGGAGATCCGACTCCCACCGATGTGATCACCTTTCCCGCGGACGACGCCGAGAGTTGGGGCGAACTCTACATTTCGCGGGAGACGGCGGCGCGGCAGGCGCCCGCGTGGAATCGTGATATTCGGCTCGAGTGCTACGAGTATGTCGTCCACGGGCTTCTCCACTTGCTCGGCTACGACGACCTCGATCCGCACGCGCGTGCACGCATGCATGAGCGGCAGCGCGAGATCCTCGTCTGCTCGGCCGAAAGCGTCGGCTGCGAACCTCCGGACTCCACCTTAAATCCCGGCGCGCGACGAGAGGCGGACGAGTGATCGACTTCGCCGAACTTCAACGCCGCATCCGCGCGATCGGGGGTCTGCCGGTCTTCGACAGCGGGCTCCAGGAGCTGCTGCAACTCATCCGCGAAGAGGTCTCGATGAAGGAGATCGCGAAAGCGATCGAGCGCGATCCGACCCTCGCCGCTCGCGTTCTCAAACTCGCGAACTCGGCTTACTACGGGATGAGCCGCGAAGTCTCGACGCTCAATATGGCTTTGGTTCTGCTTGGGCTGCGGTCGCTTCGAAGCATGATTATGAGCATCGGACTCGTCGATATCTTCGACGAAGAGAAATTCGGCAACGCCTGCTATCCCAACCCCAACTTGCGCGAACACTCCTTCCTCGTCGGTCGCTTTGCGACCCTCCTCTCTGAGTATCACGGTTTTCGCTATTTTGGTGAGGAGTTTGTGGCGGGGCTCGTGCACGATGTCGGTCAACTGATACTCTGGAAGGCGTTCCCCAAGCGGGTCGAGGAAATTACCTTGGGCACCGAAGATCCCGGCATCCTGACCGAAGAGAAGTCGGTGTTTGGAATCGACCACGCGCACGCCGGTTCGTGGACGGCCAAAGAGTGGCGGCTTCCCGAGACGATCATCGAGGCGATTCGCGACCACCATAAGGAGGACCTTGCGCCCGATTCTCTCGCCGCGCTCGTCAAGGCGAGTGATCAACTCACCGAGTGGTACTTAAACCGCGAGGAGAACCCCAACTTCCCCGAGTCCTGGGAGGACTCTCCGCTTCTCAGTCACGAAATGGTGACCCCTACAAATCTCGTCGCCGCGATCGACGAGGCGCGCGAATTGACCTAACCGCTTCCGCCGTGCTTGGAAACAGTGTTGTGCTCGGACCTCGTTTTATTCTGCTCCAGTCTCGGTGAATCGCCATGGCCACGCTCTTGGTGATCGACGACCATCCCCTAGTGCTCGAGACGATTCGCCAGCTCTGTGAAGAGTTGGGGCACAGAGTATTCGCCTGCGCGTCAGGAGCGCTCGGGATCGAGGAGTTTGCGGAGCTTCGTCCGTCGCTCGTCCTCTGCGACCTCTTCATGCCTGGTCTCGACGGAATCGAAACGCTTCGAGCGATCAAAGAGATCGACGCCGAAGCGAAGGTGGTTTTGATGAGTGGATTCTGGGACAAACTCTCGGTCGACGCTCCCCACCTCGCCGAATGCCTCGGGGCTTCGGGGGTGCTTTCGAAGCCTCTCAAGTCAGACGAACTGCGTCACATGATCGAAGAGACGCTCGTCTAATCACTCTACTCGCAGCGGAGCGTGTCCGGGGTGGGGTCGAATCCGAAGATGGGGAAGGGGTTCGGGGGAGGTGGGCCAGCCTGAAACAGATAGATCAACAGATAAAACGGATCTGTGATATCGATATTCCCGCTGTCGTTGCTGTCCGCACTATCGAAGCAATCCAGGTTGATCGGGTCGGTCGATCCCTGAAAGAGATAGGTCAGAACCGCCACCGCGTCCCCGAGATTGACGGTCCCGCTGTTATCGGCGTCGCCTCGGACGAAGCTCGTGTAGGGTTCGACGGTCGTCGTGCACTGCTCAGCGGGTCCTGGAAGTCCCGACATCGAAGCTTCGATCGCGTAGTTGAGCGTGCCAGCGGGCGGGAAGAGATCGATATAGGTCGTCTGAAGAATCAGCTCGGCGATGGGGCTGCCGTTGCGGTAGACCGTCACCCCGTCGAGCGGGGTATTCGGGAGTTCATAGGTGAGCACCACCCGATTTTCTTGGGTCACGCAGGCGAGATCGGTAACGGGTCCGGGTGGGGCTGAGAAGCCGTGTAATTGGAACGCGCTCACGATCGCCGCTTGATTCGGCGTGCCGTTACCGAGATCACCATCGTCGTCGTCGAGGAAAAGCAGATCGGCGACCACTTGTGAGCTCAGCACGCCGTCACCGATGAGGAGACTGCCAAACCAGAGCTCGGCCGCGCGCGCCGCGCCCTCTGCGGGGCCGAGGTCTGCTTCGAGAAACTCCTTGAGATCCCAGAAGGACTGCGAGAGCGGTAGACCCTCTTGAGCCGGGTCGGGATCGTCGTTGGGGAAGACGATCGCCCCGTCGAGAAAGCGCAAGACACTACCCTGACCGAAGAAGCCGAGCCCGATGAACGGCGTATTGAGGAGATAGCCCGCGAAGACATCCGCCATCGCCTCGGCGTATGGCGCGGTAAAGGTCACGGAGAGACCCGCCTCGACGTGGTGAAAGTACTCGTGAGCCACAATCGTGCCGTAGGCGGCGTTGGGGCAACCCCCTCCGGCGGCAGAGAAATTCATGCTCTGAGTGAGTGGGCTGTACACAGCAAAGCAACTGCCCGTCGCATTGACGAAGACATTGAGTGGATTGCGGGGAGCCGTCAAGTCGGGGGCGAGGTTGGCGAAGTAGACGATACTGCGTGCGATGACTTCGAAGGCGGCGACCTGCGAGGTTTGAAACTCAGTCGGGACCGAGTTGAGAATCAAGGTCTGAGCGGGATCGCCCGGAGAGAGGTCGAGCAGCGCGCCGATGTCGGGACCGTTCAAGCTTTCGACGTTATAGGTATCTCCCGACAGCGTAATCGAAGCGATCGCTCCCGTGGGGGCGTCAAAGCAGAAGAAGCCATTCTCGTCGGTCAGAAAGACGCCGATTCCCGACGAGGCGACCTCGAGCCCGGGAAGCGGTCGATCCTCAAACGCAACCGTGGCCGTGAAGGCGCGCGAGTCTTCGGGAATCCGGCCGAGCACCACGCCACTCACGTCGGCGAACCGGGTGAGCTCCCGGATGGATAGCGTGGCCTGGGTTAGCGGGTCGTATCGAATCTCGAAATCGCGTCGCGGACCGTCTGGCGAGGGAACCGTCTCAAACCGGCGAGCCACAAGTCGCAGCTTCGATCCTTCGAGTTCGTAGAGAAGCGAACCCGTCTGTTTCGAATCTTGGAGAAGGTGCGCTTCGGTGTCGCACTCGATCTGAAGCTCTGAGAGCGAGAGACCGCGCGGGGAATCAAAGCGGGTAACGTTTGAACCGCTTGTGACCTCGGTGCGGCGAAGCCCGTCGACCGGAAGATCCCCGCAGAAGGCTCGGTAGAGCCAAAACTCACGCTCTCCTAATGTGACGACCTGTTCGAGTTCCCAACTCAGCTCACCGGCTGGCGCTGCCATCCCCACGGCTGAGATGGTCGCGGTGAGAACCAACGCGAGTGAAGATCGAAGGAGAGACATCGGCTCCCTATTTCCCTTGACCACTGAGTTTCCCTGTAACACTGAGTCCAATTTGTTTTGCCCACACCGCCTGACAGTATAAGTATTGAAACGGCTTGTGACTAGCGGCGCTGATCTCGGCGCGACTTGCAGCGTAGGCCCGAGCCAGAGTCCCTAACGTTTGTACTACTCACGCGATTCAACTATAGTCGCGCTACACATTTGTTCGCTAGGGGCGCCAATTCCAACTTTCTGACTCCGCCGCGCTCGGCTTCGGGTCAGAGAAAGGCTGAGAAGAACCCTAGGAACCTGATCCGGTTCGTACCGGCGTAGGGAAGCGAACAGGTCCTCAGTGCCCCAAGGTTGCCGGCCCTTACAAACGAGCGTGCGACAGTCAAACTCTGACAGCTGGCAACGGTTACGACGCGCTGAGATCTCACCCTATCCTCCCCGAGTGCCGGCTATCCCGATGCGAGACTGCCCGACGTCCCTTCGAAGCGACGAGTTCAAACGCGAGTAGACGCTACTCCTTCGATCTCGACGCCAATCGGCGCGGACCAGCAGACTTGAAAGGAACGCCTCGATGTCTTCACCCAATGACTCATCTGTTCATCATGACCTCAAAGAGCTGAGGTCGGATCTTCCCCTGCACGGAGCGACCAACCCTTCGAGTCGCGGGGAAGGCACGACTCCCGGAAGCTTCGCGCTCGAGCCCGATATCGGCGGCCCGCGGATGTACGCTTCGCCCGATACGCCGGGTATGCCCCTGCCTTCTTCTCAGACTGCGTGGGACTTTCTTCCAGAAGATTGGCGGCGTGAGCATGGCCGCGCCATTCCCCCGACCGATTTCCGTCCCATAACCCAACTCGAGTACGCACGCCTCGGTCAGGTAACACCTGAGATGGAGAGAGCGGCGGCGCGGGAGGGGCACTTAACTCCCGAACAGATCCGCGACGAGATCGCGGCGGGTCGAATGATCCTGCCCGCAAACAAAGTCCACCTAGACTATTCTCTCGATGCCATGGTGATCGGACGCGCGAGCCATACCAAGGTCAACGCAAACATGGGGGCCTCGCCCGTCTCGTCGGGCACCGACGCGGAGGTCGATAAGTTGCGCTGGGCCGAGCGGTGGGGCGCGGACACC
>CAYZYD010000107.1:0-9379 GCA_964482505.1 uncultured Planctomycetia bacterium
TACGTCCCGAACGTAGCGCTCTAGCCAAGCTGAGCTACTGCCCGACGCGGGTTCACCTCGGGATAGGTGAGGAGTTTTGATAGCTTTCGCGGCGGGCGAGTCGAGGGTGATTTTTTCCTTCCGGCCCGAGCGAAGCGCGGAGTGTAGCGACCCCGCCAAAGCGGGTCAATGCCCCGGGGGTTGGATTGGCGCGGAGGGCTGAGTCAAGTTCGAAGGCGAGGCTAATACTCGTAGAAGCCGCGACCGCTCTTCTTGCCTAGGTGGCCGGCTCGGACCATTTTGCGGAGCAGAGCCGGCGGTCGGAATTGTTCGCCGATTTCGCGGTGGAGGTGCTCGGCGATCGCGAGACGAACATCGAGGCCGACGAGGTCCGTGAGCCGGAGTGGGCCCATGGGATGGCGGTATCCGAGCTCCATGGCGCGGTCGATCTCCTCGGCTGAGGCGACGCCCGACTCGAGCATCCGGATCGCCTCGAGCCCTATCACGAGTCCGAGTCGCGAAGTTGCGAAGCCGGGTGAATCGTGGACGACGATCGGTTCCTTCTGCCAAGCCTTGGAGAGCTCGACGGTGCGCTGCGTCGTCTTGTCGGAAGTCTCGAGACCGCGCACAACTTCGACGAGCGCCATGATCGGGACGGGATTAAAGAAGTGCATGCCGACAAAACGCTCGGGGCGTGGGACTCTCGCGGCGAGGCCCGTAATCGGCAGCGACGAAGTGTTGGAGGCGAGAATGGTATCGGCTCCGACCACTTCGGCGATCCTCTGGAGCAGCTCGACCTTGAGTTCGAGAATCTCCGGAACCGCCTCGATCACCACTGACGCACCTCGGACCGCCGCCTCGAGATCGGTGGTGGTCGTGAGTTGCTCCTCGAGCGCCTGCTTCGCTTCGGGAGGGGTCTTTTTTTTCTCGATCCCCTTGGTCACGCTCGCTGCGATCGCTTCGTTTGCGGCTTTGAGAACCGATTCGTCACGATCGATGAGCACGGTCGGATAGCCGTGAATCGCGGAGATCTGTGCGATCCCTCGTCCCATGGTTCCAGCTCCGACCACCGCGATATTCTCAGACACGAATCACCCTTCGTACGGATTACTACTTACTGCTTGCACGCGAAAAAAATCTCCTTCGCGAGGACCCTGAGACTGGAGCAGCTCAGTCGCGCCGCCAGCGCTGACTCCTTGCCAGTGCTTTGCCCTCGGTGTCAATATCATGACTGACGCCAATATCATGCCCGATGGCAGCGGTCCGAGCCCTCGCTTGAATTTGAAATCGAGAACCCGCAATCTCTCAGCGACGTCGACAACACTCGCTTCACTACCACTCGCTTCACTGGCCGTTGAAAGAGTGCGTTCCCGAGAGTGACGTTCTAATGGTGTTGCGCCAAACCCTGGCCTCGTCCTGTTCAGTTCTGCTTACGCAGCGCGCCTACGCAGTGCTGTTTACGCAGTGCGGCCTACCCTGCTGTCGCCCCGGTGGTCATCACCTTGCCGACGAGCCCGGCGCCGAACGAGCCAGGTCCCAATCGTCCGCCTCAACCGAAATGACTCCGTCCCGGAACTTTAACCCACCCGCTCTGAGATAGGAACTCAACTTGACCCTTGTCACAACGCAAACCGAGCAAGGGGTGACTACCCTGACGCTCGAAGCCCCTCCGGCCAACTGCTATTCCTACGACATGATGCGAGAGCTTGACGCCAAGATCCTCGAGTTTCGCTTCAACGAAGAGGCCCACGTCCTGGTGATTCGAGGCTCGGGAGATAAGTTCTTTTGCGCCGGGGCCGACATCGCCATGCTCAACGAGGTCACGCCCGAGTTTAAATACTATTTCTGCCTACACGCTAACGAGACTTTGAACCGACTCGAGGAGACGCCAAAGTTGACGATCGCAGCGATCGGCGGGCACTGCGTCGGCGGTGGCCTCGAGGTCGCCCTCGCTTGCGATCTGCGAGTGGCTCGTCGAGGCGGGGGCAAGATCGGCCTCCCCGAAGTGGCACTGGGGGTACTACCTGGAACCGGGGGAACCCAACGGCTCGTGCGTGCACTGGGTAAGTCAAAATCGTTCGAGTGGATGGCTTCGGGTGAGCTCAAGACTTTCGAGGAGGCTCAAGAAGTGGGGCTGCTCAACGAGGTTTGGGATTCGGACTCGTTCTGGGATAAGCTCACGGAATTCGCCCGAGGATATTGCCCCCCGCACCGCGCCTCGAAAGCGGTGGGACTGATCAAGCGTAGCGTACAATCGGGAGCGGAGATGGGCTTTCACCAAGGGTTGGCACTCGAGCGCGAACTCCAGCAGCAGCTCTTTAAATCAGAAGACGCAGCCGAAGGGATTCGCGCTTACGTCGAGAAGCGACCCGCGGTGTTCAAAGGTAAGTAAGCGGTCTCAACTGGAATCGTTCGGGTGCACCCGAGCAAGAGAAAGAAAAGAAACCATGAGTGTCGAACTCACGCGCGACAAAGTGGACGGCATCGAAATCGCCACGGTCACGCTCGAAAACCCTCCCCTCAACGTTCTCGATCACGAGCACTGTCTCGATATGGTGAGTTGCCTCAAGGAGATCTACGCCGACGACCGCGCGCGGCTCATCGTGCTCAGAGGTGCGGGGAAGGCCTTTTCGGCCGGAGTCGATATTGCCCAACACACCCGCGAACAGATGCCGGAACTACTCCCCGCCTTTCACGACGTTTTCCACCATCTGCTCAGACTACGTGGCTTCACGGTAGCGGCGGTCCACGGTCACTGTCTCGGCGGGGCGGCCGAACTCGCCCTCGCCTGCGACCGGATCGTCGCCGATAAGACTGCGAGTATCGGGCTTCCCGAGATCACGCTCGGCTGCTTCCCTCCCGTGGCGATCCCACTCTTCCCGCATCGACTCCCGCACGGCCGCGCGATCGAGATGATGATCAGCGGAAAGTCCCAATCTCTCGAGGAGCTCAGTCAACTCGGCGTCGTCGATCGAGTCGTCCCCAAGGGCCAACTCGACCAGGGCATCGCGGCGGAAGTCGAACTTGTGCGAGGCAAGAGTCCCGCAATTCTCAGCATGGTTGCGGACCTGATCCACCGCGAGGCTCGTCTCAAGTGGGCGGACCGCATCGAAGTGATGGAGAAGGAGTACCTTGAGATCCTGCTCCCCCACCCCGATGTCGATGAGGGGATCGACGCGTTTCTCAAGAAGCGAACTCCAGAGTGGCAGGATCCCGATGAACGACCCGATCCACTGGAGTCCTTGATATGATCCGATCGCCATTCGGATCAATACTCGAGATTTGGTGAGGCGAGCGAATGGGTAGCCTCCTACCCTCGCGTATCCGTCCCCACCGCTAACTTCTGACGAAGAGCTTTCGATGAACTCCCCAGACCGAGTCCTTGTCGAGCGTCGAGACCAGATCGCGCTCCTGACCCTCAATCGTCCCGAAGCCCGGAACGCGCTCGACCTCCCCATGGTCGAGGCGTTTCATGCTGCGCTCGACTCGCTCGAAGGGGATACCTCGCTCGCGGCGGTGATCGTCCGGGGAGCTGGCGATAAGGCCTTTGTGGCGGGTGCCGACATCGCCCAGCTGCGCGAACGAGGCTCTCCCGAGGCGTTCCGTCGCATCAATCAGGGGCTCTTCCGCCGGCTCGACCACTTCCCCGCCCCGACGATCGCGATGGTTCGCGGCTGGGCGCTCGGGGGAGGCTGCGAACTCGCGATGGCCTGCGATCTGCGCATCGCGGGGGAGTCAGCGAAGTTTGGCCAGCCCGAAGTGAGCCTCGGCATCATCCCGGGGGCAGGTGGCACCCACCGACTCGCCCAGCTCATCGGGCTCGGGCGAGCTAAGGAGCTCGTCTTTACCGGAAAGATCATCGACGCGCACGAAGCCGTCAAAATGGGGCTGATTAATCACTGCGTTCCAGACGATCAACTAGAGGAGAGTACCCTCGAGTTAGCGGGCAAAATCGCTTCGAACTCTACGCAAGCGGTTCGACTGGCCAAACTCGCACTCTCGAGCAGCTCAGAATCGGGTCACTTCTCCCGCGACCTTGTGGAAATGCTCGCTCAAGCCATCTGCTTCGACTCGAAAGAGAAGTATGCCCGCATGGGCGATTTCCTCGACCGAAAGAAAAAACCCAACAAGAGCTCGGACTAGCGATGCCCTCTGGCTTTCTCAAACGCTCTCTCGACCGCTGGATCTACGTCGGAGTGGCCAGTTTGATCTTCGGCTTCTACGTTTATATTTCGTTGACACTTTATCGGACTGCAGCCCGTGTCGACGATCTCGAATTTGAGATAAAGGTTCGTGAACTGGCGTCGCAACTCGAAGCCCCGAGCGAAGCGCTCTACTTCGACGAACAGACTCTCGCCCAAATCGTCAAACTCAGGCACCGCCTCTACCAGGCCCAGGCGACGAACTTTGTCCCCTACCGGTCGATCGCGCGAGCGGGAAGAGTGCTCGACTACGCTCCCGAGATTATCCCGACCAATGCCCAGGAGTCAGAAGATCAGTTGCTCTTCGGATCATACGAGAATTATTGGAACAATCGCGCCTTCGCCACTGCAGAGCTGATCTACTTGCTTCTCAATGATGAGCAAGACTTCGGATATGAACTCAAACGTCGGCCCGCACTCATCAACCGACATATTCGGCCCCATCTCGAGCGAATGCTCTACGCCTATTCGCCCTGGGTCCGCTCTGCGGCCGCGAAGTCGCTCTTCGCCCTCGGAGATCGCGGTGACGTACTCAAGAGAGTTCTCACCGAACTCTCCGAATCGACCGAGGGTTCGAGCTACGCGGTTACCGCGAGCGAACTCCTCGAGCAATTTTGACGAGCGACTGCCCCAATTTGTTACTGAATTGCGAATCGAGAGCGAAGGGCGTTCGCGTTTGGAACTGCGACGTATTGCGTCGCCCTGGCTCTCGCCACGAACTCTTCCCACTTAATTGATTTTGCAAGCGGCACCTCGGGATCTTGCTGAGAAGCGGGTTGAATCCCTGAGTGACCCTGCGGGTTAACGTTGGCGTCCGAGCCTACCCTTTGCTCTTACTCGAGCGAAAGAGGAGGTTCTCCATGCGACACCCGTCCGATCAAGCCGGCTTCACGCTCATCGAACTAGCGATCGTCATTCTCGTCGTCGCGGTGCTCGCAGTGGTAGCGATCCCGAGTTTGCTCCAGTCGAAGATTGCGGCGAATGAAACGACTGCGATCAGTAATCTCCGGGCGCTCTGGGCGGCAAACGAGCAGTACCGCAACCGCTTTGGCAACTACCCCCCGACGATGATTGAACTCGAGACGGCGGGCTTTATCGACTCGGTGCTGAGCACAGGGAGCAAACTCGGCTACAACTTCACCTACAACACGCCGGCTGGTCAGACTTATTCGATTGGGGCCGAACCGATCGAGCTCAACCGCACCGGCGAACGCGGCTTCTTTGTGGACGAGTCGGGGGTGATTCGATTCGAGTCCACGGGGGCCGCCACGAGCGCCAGCGCACCGGTGCAGTAGAGCGCCGTTTCGAGCACCCGCTTAGGGACAGCTCTGATAAGAGTCGCAATCGGGAGTACCTTCCCAATCGGGACAGCAGACGCTCGGGGTCGGATACTCGACAGTTCCAAAGAGAACATTGAGAAGATAGATCGGGTCAGCCAGATCGATCGATTGCGAGCGGTTCGCATCCGCCGCGTCGAAACATTCGATCGAAGGGCCACCGCCAAAGAGACTCTCGAGAATTAGGATCGGGTCGGCGATATTGAGCCCGCCATCGTCGGTCGCATCTCCGCGGATGAACCGCGGCCGTCCCTCAAACAGGAACTCGAGGGCGGCCCGACCTTGCACCACGGGGCCGATCTCTCCCGTTCCGGCGGTCACGAACCCCGAACTGACGAGAGCCTCTCGAAGCTGCTCGGCCGTCATCGGTTCACCCGCGCAAGTCGTATAGACGCCTTGGAGCGAAGCCGCGATCCCCGCCACCAGAGCGCTCGCGCTCGAAGTCCCCCCGAAGTTGAACGTGTAGTAGAGAGTCTCTCCCTCGCTCGAATAGAGATTACCGTATCCGCACGTCGCGACGCCGTAGCCCCAGGCCTGAACATCGACGCGTGACCCGCGGTTTGTAAAGCCGAGAGGCAGCCCCGTGGTCGACGATCCAGCCCCGACCACGATCGCCCCCGAGTCGTTGCCCGGGGCAAACGGGGCGTGACCGACCATATACTCGGGCTGATCGAGATCTTCAGAGCCATTGCCGGCAGGCTCGACCACGATATATCCGTTGGCGGTAGCGAGCTGAATCGCTTGGTAAATCGAAAAGTACCACTCGACCGGGACCAGCCCGAGTTGAGCCGACCCCGAGTAGTTCGGACCGTCGACTTGTTGTTCGATTAGGATAATCCCACCCGGTTCCATGAGCGACATCGCGGTGGTGATGGCACTCGGAATCGACCACACGCCAGACGGTGAAATAGTCGGGACTCCGTAGACGCTCGCGAGCGGAGCGATGCCCGTCACCCCGAAGCCGTTATCGCCAGCGGCGATCAAACCGACCACGGCCTCCCCGTGGAAGTTGTCGAAGGGGTTGCTGGGGGTGCCGACAATTGTCAGCGCGTAATCGAGATGGCCGGGCGTCCAACCGTACTCGAGATCGGCGACCTCCACCCCTGCCCCGCGACTCCCGGGGAAGGCCGAGAGATCGTCGAGATCGAGACCCGGCGCGGGGCCAAAGTAAGTCTGCAGGTGGGTGAAGTCGGGCGGTAACGGCGGCGGTAGCGGCTCCGAAATACGGTGGGCTGAATGAACCCAGGGAGAGGCGTTCAAACGCTTGAGCAAAGCCTCGATCGCCAGCGGAGCCGGGCATTCGAAGTAGTAGGCGAGGTTGGGATCGGGGAGTGAGTGGCCGAGCTTCACCTCGGCGATATCGCGGAAACCGTCGATCTGTTCGCTTGAGAGCTGATGGACTCGGTGGCCACAGAGAGCTCGGAACTCGTCCGCGAGTGGCTCGAGGCCCGGCTGCTCCCCCCGTAGCTCGACGGAACTCCTGAGAAGACGAGCCTCAACCCTGTTGTCAAATTGCACGTAAATCGTCTCGCCACCGTGGCTCAGGGCCTGAAAATGGGTCGCCTGAAACACGAGGACGATCAGAAAACCTGCTCCGGTCCGCATTGACTCCACCTCTCCGCCCCGATTCTACGTGCTCGGTCTGCCGCGACCAATCCCGAAAACTCGAGCTTCCCGACGGCTCCGCTCGGAATCCTGACGGTCACCCCATTTTCACGAGCTACTCTTACGTCTATGATCGTCCGAGGGGATTGTTGCCGCAGGGTGCACCACACTTCTCCGGCTTTCAGCCCAGCTGGATCTGGGAACAGGAAGGAGAAAGCTATGCGAGCTTACTTCATCGGGCTCTGCCTCGTGCTGACAGCCTCAACCGCACAGGCTGATTGGCAGTTTGTTCGGGGTGATGCGAATGGAGACGGTTCGATCAACATCGCCGACGGAGTGACAATCCTCGGGGTCCTCTTCAGCGGAGATCCAACCGTTTGCTTGGATGCGCTCGACACGAACGACGACGGACTCTCCAACATCGCCGATGCGATCTATCTGCTCAACTTTCTCTTTGTACCAGGCAGCCCCGAACCGCCGGTTCCATTTACCGCGTGCGGGATTGATCCCACCGGCGACATGCTCGATTGCGTCGGTCCTCTCATGACTTGCCCCGAGGCGGGCTGTAGCGAGAATAGTGAGTGCCCCTCGACTCAATACTGTAGTAAGCCGATCGGCGATTGCGACGGCGTCGGTGAGTGTGTCGACTTTCCCACCCTCTGCCCCCTCATCTTTGATCCTGTGTGCGGCTGCGACGGAGTGACCTACGACAACTCCTGCTTCGCGGCGCTCGCTGGAGTCAGCATTTTTGACGAAGACTTCTGCATTCCCGCCGACTGCACGATCAACAATGCCTGTCCACCAGACCGATTCTGTTCGAAAGCCGTCGGCGACTGCGACGGCGTGGGCAGTTGTGAAGAGATTCCGCTGATTTGTCCCAACATCTTTGATCCGGTCTGTGGCTGCGATGGAGTGACATACTCCAATGCTTGCGATGCGAGCGCCGCCGGCGTCAGCCTGCTTCTCGAGGAAGAGTGCGCGGCCGCCGACTGCACGGATACCGCCGAATGCGCGCCCGAGGAGTTTTGTGATAAGGCCGTCGGCGACTGCGGTGGAGTCGGGACCTGTCAGCCCCGCCCGGTGATCTGCCCGCTTGTTTTCGATCCCGTCTGCGGCTGCGACGGTCAAACTTACGACAACTCTTGCTTTGCCGCTTTGAATGGCGTGAGCGTCGATGTCACGGGCGCTTGCCCGACGGGCGGCGATTGCGTCGACAATACCGAATGTGCACCCGGCAGTTACTGCGCCAAAGCGATTGGTGACTGCAGCGGCTTGGGAACGTGTCAACCACAGCCGACGATCTGCCCGCTGATCTTCGATCCAGTTTGCGGCTGCGACAATCAGACCTACGGGAACGCCTGCGAAGCGGCAGCCGCTGGGGTTAGTGTGCTCGCGGATGACGCCTGCCCGGGCTGTACGACGAACTCGCAGTGCCCTGCGGGTGAGTTTTGTCAAAAGGCCGACGGTGACTGTAACGGTTCGGGTCAGTGTGCTCCGGTTCCGCTGATCTGTCCGCTGATTTTCGACCCGGTCTGCGGCTGCGACGGAATGACCTATTCAAACAGCTGCGTTGCCAACGGGAACGGTCAGAGCGTCGACTTCTCAGGGATGTGCCCATAGACCTCAAAAAGGGTGGAGCCCCGATGGGGCCCCACCCTTATGGTCGCTTCACTCTTTATGACTTGAGCCTTACTTGAGTTTGATGTCGTGCCGTAGGTCGGCACTCCCGACCTCGATCTGCTGGCGGTAGAGCGGGGTCCGGTCGCGTTCGGGGTGTGAAACTTCGGGGAGTACGGGAAGCGGGATCAAATAGGGGGCCGGCCGAACGTCGGGGGTCTCGTAACGACCCATCGCATCGAGATATCCCGTGCCTTCGGTGAACATCTCCGCTTCGACTTGTCTCGCCTTGTCACGAACCGGGTGATCTTCGAGGTTGGGACCCCCAGGCCGACGGATCATTACAATTTGACGCGCCACTTCGTCCTGCTCGTATCCTGTCACCTGGCCGTGAACCTTCACTCCGTTCCCGAACAGTACATCAACCACTGCGTCCTGATTTGAATCGAGCGTCAACCGTTGCGTTCGCCGACGCAAGAAGCCGTCGCGAAAGGCAACCATATCCACCACGTTGAGGAGATAGACTCCGGGGTCGAGCTCTTCGAATTGATACGCCCCCTGGGAATCCGTGGTTCCGTTGACGAAGTACTCTGCTTGGACGAGTTGAACCGCAAACCCAGCTTGATGATTACCGTCCTC
>CAYZYD010000108.1:0-9316 GCA_964482505.1 uncultured Planctomycetia bacterium
CACGAACCGCGTAGCGAGAAGTCGCAGTAGCGGGCTCGTGAATAATGCGGGCTAAACGTTAAATGGTGGTTCCCGAGATCTTTAGCTCAGAGCCTCGACGATCTCATCGCGCATCAGACGCAGCGCCTCCCCGGCCTTTTCCCGATCCTTTCCGCCCGCCTGGGCCATCTCAGGACGCCCACCGCCCCCACCCCCAAGCCGGGTCGCGCCCTCCTTGGCGATCTTCCCCGAGTGGATACTCCCCTTCTTCGCGTCGGCAGAATGGCCGACCACAAAGCGGACTCCCTCCTCGAGGACACTCAGTAGTACGAAATATCGCGCGCCCGGCCGGCGCTTGAGCCGGTCGGCGACTTCGAGGAGCGCCTCGGCCGGAGCCCCCTCGAACTGGCAGGTGACGACCTCGCTCGAGCCGATAGTCGTGACCTCGGCGTTGCGGTCGAATTGAGCTTCGACGTCGCCAGCTCCCATTTGGCTCTTGCCGCTCTTCAGATCGCGGTTCTCTTTGACGAGCGACTGCACTCTCGCCTCGAGCTCATCGCGGGTTACTCCGAGTCCGCGCGAAAGCGACAGAATCAAGTCTTCGTCGGCTCGGAGTCGGTGCTGGGTCGCCTCGCCCGTGATCGCCTCGATCCGACGAACTCCCGCGGAAACCGCCCCCTCAGAGACGATGAGAAAGCTGCCGATCTCCCCAGTGCGACGGACATGCGCGCCCCCGCAGAGCTCCACTGAGAAACCCGGTATCTCGACTACGCGCACTTCGTCACCGTATTTGTCTCCAAAGAAGGCGAGCGCGCCTCGCGCGAGCGCTTCCTCCTTGGGGTAAATACCGGTGACGAGGTCGGTGTCCTTGAGAACCTCAGCTTGAACTCGCCGTTCAATCTGCGTCACCTCTTCGGGAGTGACCTTGGAGAAGTGGCTCACGTCAAACCGAAGTCGTCCGGGCTCGACCAGCGATCCCTTCTGCTGCACGTGATCGCCGAGAACCTCTCGCAAAGCGGCGTGCATCAGGTGGGTCGCGGTGTGATTTCGCTGGATCGCGAGCCGCCGATCGACGTCGATGGTCGCTCTGAGGCGCTGACCGACGAGCGACGACAGAGATCCGCGCTCGAGTCTGCCCCGATGAACGAAGACCCCGGCCCCTGTCTTCAGCGTATCGGTGACTCGAACCGCAACCTCGTCGTTTTCAAGAACCCCAGTGTCACCGACTTGCCCCCCACCCTCTCCGTAAAACGGGGTTCGGTCGAGGACGACCTCAACCTCGGACTCGCTCTCTCTCGCGACCAGCACTTCTCCCTCGGCCTCATACTCTTGATAGCCGAGAAAGTGCGTCGCGGGTAGGTCGTCGTAGCCCGACAGATCGGCAGAGTGATCGCTCACCGCGGTCTTACGGCTCTGACGAGCTCGCTCTTTCTGATCATCCATCAACCGGTTGTACTCGGCGAGGTCGACGGTCAGGTCTCGCTCCTTCGCCATCTGCTGAGTCAGGTCGATCGGAAAACCGCAAGTGTCGTGAAGAAAGAACGCGGTGCCTCCAGAAAACACCTCGGCCCCAGCTCTCGCCAGTTTTTCCGCTTCTTCTTCGAATCGCACAACGCCGCGACGAAGTGTTTTGAGAAAAGACTCCTCTTCGGCCTGGATGCGCTCCTCAATAATAGTTCGACGCTGTGCGAGCTCGGGAAAAGCCTCGCCCATCTCCTCGATCAAAGGCTGGACGAGTCGGTAGATAAACGGCTGCTCCATCCCGAGTCGATCTCCAAACCTCGAGGCGCGGCGCAGGATGCGCCGGAGGACGTAGCCCGCGTCTTCGTTCGATGGATAGGCACCGTCGGCGATGGCAATAGCGTGGGTGCGGACGTGTTCGGCGATGACGTGGTGCGCCGTTCCTTCGTCCGGTCGGTAGACCCGACCCGTGATCTGAGCCACCTCCTCGACGAGTCGCGCGAGCAGATCGGTCTCGAAGACCGAAGACTTGCCCTGGAGCAGCAGTGCGATGCGTTCGAGGCCCATGCCGGTATCGATGCTCGGCTTGGGCAGGGGAACCGTGTCGCCCTCAGCAGTCCGCTCATACTGCATGAAGACAAGGTTCCAGAACTCGAGATAGCGGTCGCAGTCGCAGAGGCCGAGTCCGCATTCCGGGCCGCAGCGTTTATCCTCGCCCCGGTCGACAAAGATCTCCGAGCAGGGACCGCAAGGCCCGGTATCCCCCATCGACCAGAAGTTATCCTTCTCCCCCATGTCGACGATACGGTCGTTTGCAACGCCGATCTCATCGCGCCATATCTCACGCGCCTCCTGATCTTCACGGAAGACGGTGACCCAGAGATTCTTGGGGTCGAGTCCCAAGCCATCGGTGACGAGATCCCACGCGTACCGGCACGCCTCGGGCTTGAAGTAATCGCCAAACGAGAAGTTTCCTAGCATCTCAAAGAACGTGAGATGGCGCGCCGTGAAGCCGACGTTTTCGAGATCGTTGTGCTTACCCCCCGCGCGCACACACTTTTGTGTCGTCGCGGCTCGAGTGTAGTTACGCTCTTCCTCACCGGTGAAAACCGACTTGAACTGGTTCATTCCCGCGTTCGCAAAGAGCAGGGTGGGATCGTTGTGGGGGACGACCGGACTAGAGTGGACGATTTCGTGATCGTGAGCGCGAAAGAAGTCGAGAAACTTCTGACGAATTTGGGCGGCTTTCATGGCACTGTTCAACCCGACTTTTGAAGGAGGAGAGAGGTCGATCAGATTTTCGTCCGAGAGCTCGCTTTCGACCGTCGCTGACTCCGCGAAAGAGCATCTGAGGACTCGGTAGCGACTTTTGTCGATCGCTGGCTACTGCGCGAAATCTCTGGGTCGCGTTAAATCTTCACCATGTTACTAAAGTGTTCGAAGCGACTGTTGGCCTGATCGACCTGAAGCTCGGCCGAAGTGCTGACGCCAAACCCTTCGCAGCAATAGCTCGCCGAGACGGTTCCCCAGGCGACTGCCTTCTTAAAGGTCTCCGTGTCGGTGCGCCCCTCTTGGCACATGTATCCCATCAGCCCTCCGGCGAAGGAATCTCCAGCTCCGGTCGGATCGAGAACCTCGAGCAGCGGATAGGCCGGAAGTGCAATGCGGTCGCCTTCGCGGAAGATCAGGCAGCCGTGTTCGCCCTTCTTGACCACTACCACTTCCAAGTCGTAGTTTTGCCGAATGAGCTCGCCCGCCTTGATCATGTTCTTGGTATCGGCGAGCAAGAAGGCTTCCTGATCATTAAGGACGAGCCCGTCGATGCGGCGGAGAAGATCCTCGACCTGCTGGTGTTTGGTCTGGATCCAAAGGTCCATAGTATCGGCCATGACGAACGGCTTGCCGTCCATCTGCTCGAGCACACTCATCTGAGTTTCGGGGGCGCCGTTGGCGAGGAAAACAAAACGGCTATCACGATAGGGCTGGGGGATTCGCGGGGTAAACGACTCGAAGACGTTGAGCTCGACCGAGAGCGTCTCGCGTTGATTCATGTCGTCGAAGTACTCACCCGACCACCGGAAAGTCTTACCGTCGGGAACGACTTCGAGCCCGGTGAGATCGATCTTATGGGACTCGAGAAGTTCTCTATTCTCGTCGGGGAAATCGTTCCCGACGACTCCGACGAGCTGCACGTCGGCAAAATGCCGCGCGGAGAGAGCGAAGTGAACCGCAGAACCTCCCAGGGCATTCTGAACCTGACCCCGTGGGGTCTTGATGCTGTCAAATGCGACCGAACCGACGACAACGATACTCATGAATTTCTTTTCTTCTGAGACAGATCTAAGCAAGGGAGGGCCCACGGCCAAACGAAACATAATACCACTCAAGCCCAGGAGATAACATAGGAGGCAGAGGGCTCTCAGTTAGCTGGGGCTAAAGTACACACTTCCACCGTCGCTGAAGTCTTTAGGCCTATGCCACTAAGCCTCTGAGCCACTGAGCACTGAGCCACTGAGCCCCCGTGAGCCAAACCGTCTCAGAATTAATCCGACGCGTCCGTACGGCTCTGCTCTTCCCGCGAGTCTCCCTGGGCGCGCTGACTGAGTTCGTCGGTAACGACTTGAACCCGGAGCTCGGCCGCCTTGAGACGGTCGGAACAGGACCTGAGCAGCGTTGACGCACGTTCCACATCCTCGACGAGTTCGTCGACGTCGATGTCGCGGTCTCCCTCGAGACGCCGCAGGATTTCTTCAATCTCACCGACGGCCGCTCGATAGGTCATCGATTCTGGGTTGGGTGCTGCCGACTGAGAATCTGTTGACTGCGAATCTGCTGACAGCGAATTGGGTGACGGGGATTTTGGGTTTAAATGGCCCGAATCGCTCGGAAATCCAGAGCCCTGGCTACAGTTTATGTTGCCGCTCCCGTCCATGCTGCCTTCGTCCGCGCTGATATCGTCCACTGCCCGCTCCCTCGAAGTGCTCCCACGCTTTGATCCGGCCCGGCGCTCGTGGCCCGTTCTGGTCACGAAACTCTCTTAACGAACTCCTCGATGAACTTTGTCAGGAGTACGGGCTGCACGACCGCCTGACCGTATTGTTCGTGCTACCGAAACGCAATCAATTCGCAGAAACCACCTCGGCCACGAGATCGTCGTTCTTGACGTCGATCCGGAGCGTCGAGCCGGGTTCGTAATCACCCTCGAGAATCACGCGAGCAACTTTAGTTTCGAGATCTCGCTGCAAGAACCGTCGCAACGGGCGCGCCCCGTAAACCGGATCGAAGCCGCGCTCGGCCGCGAAGCCGCGGACCTCGGGAGTGACCTCGAGTTTGAGGTCCTTTTCTTCGAGTCGACCTTTGAGCTCCTCGAGCAGCAGTCCGACGATACTCTCGATCTCGGCCCGACTGAGCGGACGGAACAGGATGATCTCGTCGATCCGGTTGAGAAACTCGGGCCGGAAATGGCGGCGCACTTCGTTCAGAGTCTGTTGCCGAGCTGGCTCGCTGATCTCACCACTCTCGTCGATACCTTCGAGCAGATGGTGCGCACCGAGATTCGAAGTCATGATAATCACGGTGTTCTTGAAGTCGACGGTACGACCCTGAGAGTCGGTAACGCGCCCATCGTCGAGGATCTGAAGAAGTACATTGAAGACGTCTGGGTGCGCCTTTTCGACTTCGTCGAGAAGTAGGACGGAGTACGGCTTTCGGCGGACTGCCTCGGTTAATTGGCCGCCCTCTTCAAATCCGATATATCCGGGAGGAGCGCCGATGAGACGAGAGACCGAATGCTTCTCCATATACTCACTCATGTCGAGTCGGATCATGTTTTGTTCGGAGTCAAAGAGTGTCTCCGCGAGGCTCTTGGCGAGCTCGGTCTTTCCGACTCCGGTCGGGCCCAGGAAGATAAACGAGCCGATCGGTCGGCTCGGGTCTTTGATCCCCGCCCGCGCCCGGAGGACGGCGTCGGCGACGAGCTCGACGGCTTCATCTTGTCCGACCACGCGGCGGTGCAGATACTCACCGAGCTTGAGCACTTTCTCGCGCTCGCCCTCGACCAAACGAGTCACGGGAATGCCGGTCCAACGGGACACGGTCTCGGATATCTCCTGCTCGGTCACCTCTTCGCGCAAAATCCTCGAATCGTCCCGACCTTCATCCCCTTCGAGATTACTCAACTTCGCTTCGAGCTCGGGGAGCTTGCCATGCTTGAGTTCGGCCGCGCGGTTGAGGTCGTATACCTGCTCCGCCTCCTCGATCTCCCGCTTGACGCTCTCGATCTCCGACCGGAGCTGGCGGAGTTTCTCGATCGACTTCTTTTCAGCCTCCCACTTCGACTTGAGCTCACGACTTCGCTCTTTGAGGTCGGCGAGCTCGGCTTGAAGAGCACTCAACCGATCGCGACTCGCGCGGTCTTTCTCCTTCTTGAGCGCAGCCTCTTCGATTTCAAGCTGCATGGTCCTTCGGGTTGCCTCGTCGAGTTCCGCGGGCATCGAGTCGATCTCGGTTCGGATCAGAGCGCAACTTTCGTCGACGAGATCGATCGCCTTGTCGGGCAGGAAGCGGTCGGTGATGTAGCGGTCGGAGAGAGTGGCGGCGGCCACAAGCGCTTGGTCGAGGATTCGAACTCCGTGGTGGACTTCGAACCGCTCCTTGAGTCCCCGCAGGATCGAAATCGTGTCGGTGACATTGGGGGCGTCGACGAGAACTGGTTGGAACCGGCGCTCGAGCGCCGCGTCCTTCTCGATGTATTGGCGGTGCTCGTCGAGGGTGGTGGCCCCGATGCAATGCAGCTCACCTCGAGCGAGCAGCGGCTTGAGCATATTGCCCGCGTCGGTCGAGCCTTCGGTCTTGCCGGCCCCGACAATCGTGTGGATTTCGTCGATAAAGAGCAGAATGCGACCTTCGCTCTCCTTGATCTCGGCGAGTACGGCCTTGAGCCGCTCTTCAAACTCTCCCCGGTATTTGGCTCCGGCCATCAAGGCTCCCATATCGAGCGAGAAGATCGTCCGATCTTTGAGCCACTCGGGCACATCGCCGCGCACGATACGCTGAGCGAGACCTTCGACGATCGCGGTCTTCCCGACTCCGGGCTCCCCGATGAGCACCGGGTTGTTCTTGGTTTTGCGCGAAAGAATGCGGATGACTCGGCGGATCTCGCTGTCCCGGCCGATCACAGGGTCGAGCTTGCCACGACGAGCGAGATCAACGAGGTCGACTCCGTACTTTTCGAGCGCTTCGAATGTCGCTTCGGGATTTGCAGTCGTCACTCTTTGACCTCCTCTGAGTTGCTCGATGCTCTTGAGCAGCGCGGGACGCGTGACCCCCGCGGCTCGGATCGGGTTTGGGTCTTTCTGCTCGAGAAATGCGAGTAGAAAGTGTTCGGCCGATACGTATTCGTCGCGGAACGACTCGGCTTCCTGTTGGGCTCGATCGATAAGAGCTTGAAAGTCCGAGCTGACGTAGAGCTTCGAGGAATCGATCGGTTCGGGTGATTTGGGCAGTCGTTCGAGCTCGCGCTGAAAACTCGCCCGCACAGCTTCGACATCGGTCTCGCCGAGTTCGAGGACTCGCGGGACCAGCCCGTCGGGTTGACTCAAGAGGCTGCTGAGAAGGTGGAGCGGAGTGAGGACCGTGTGTTGACGCTTGATGACGTCGGTTTGAGCGTCTTGTAGCGCCTCGACCGATCTTTGAGTAAATCGACTCAGGTCCATATCGTAGCTCCTTCGCAACCCGGTGCTCGCGAACTCGGCGAGCTTGGTTCCAGGTATCGCAGAAGCAATGCCAACTACTTAAATGCAAATATAGATATACTTAAGTAGATCCGCCCGACCGCCAAGCTGCCATACCGGCAGGCTTAGCGAGGTGGACTCGACGCTGATGAAGCCTCCGCCTAAGTGGCAGGTCGACGACCGGTGACTCTGGCTTCGAGCGCGCCGTCGTGGAGCTGAACTCGGATCTCGTCTCCCACCTCAACTTGCTCGACGGAGCGGACACGCCGGTCACCGCGACGGATCTCGGCGAGACCTCGACGCAGAAGACGTTCGGGACGAAAACCTTCGAGGCGCTGCCTGTGACTCTCGAGCCGCTCGCGCTCCCGTTTGATCGTCTCGGGAATATGAGCCAAGCGTTCGGACTGACTTTGAAGCCGCTGCCTCGCCCACGAAAGCGCGCTCCGAGAGAGGGTCGAGAGGAAGAGCGAACTGCGCCGTATATTCTCTGAGTCGATGAGAAGACGGACCCGTGAGCGTTCGCCGAGTCTTTGAGCGCTTGAGTCGAGCTGACTTTGAAGTCGCGAGAGGCGGAGTTGCGACGAGCGGACAAAGAGTTTAGACCTCATCTCGATAACTCCCCGGGTCCTCTTTAGTGCCTCTTTCGATAATTCGTTGAGCTGCACTCCGAACTGAGCCAGTTGATCGAGCTCGGCGCGGAGAAGCTCGACGATCAACTTGGCGGCGGCGGTTGGAGTTTTCTCGGAGTGGCAAACCGCGTCGAGAATCGACTGATCTCGTTGGTGACCGATTCCGACGACGGCTTTGACCGGCAGGGTGGCAAAGGCTGCGGCGATCGATAGCGAATCGAATCCCATCAGGTCGGTACGCGATCCTCCACCTCGAACGAGAATAACGAGATCAAATTCATCCCGGCGACGGGCTATCCCGTTGAGAGCGGTAAGTAGCTCGCGCTCGAGCCGATCCCCCTGTACATGGATATCGAATACTTGCACGGAGAAGGGGTAGCTGGACCGTTTGAGTTCCGCGACAAAGTCGTTGTAGGCATCGCTTTGGAAGCTCGTCAGTAG
This sequence comes from uncultured Planctomycetia bacterium, assembly GCA_964482505.1. GTDB lineage: Bacteria > Planctomycetota > UBA8108 > UBA1146 > JAJFFE01 > CAYZYD01. Next base: position 8,243 of record CAYZYD010000108.1, read on the forward strand.
GGCGAGACGCAGGCAAGGACGTGGAAAAGCGCGGTTCAAATTGAGGTCGAGCACACCGCGTTTTTGCAGTTCGTGAAGGATCCGCTCCCGGTTCTGGAGCAACTGGCCCACGGTAAAGCTCGGATCGATGTCCTCGACGATAACTTGATAGGAGCCCGTGTTGGGGTAGAGATCGACTCGCGCTCGCACCTTGATTTCGAGACCGTCTTTTAGCGACAAGTTGGCTTCGCGCAGCTGCTCGACGAGCCGACTTCTTACTCGATCAAAAATAACCGCGGTCACGCTGGCCCGCGGACGAGATCCGTCGAGGTCCTTTTCAACAAGTTGAAAGTAAATCGTGCGCTTGTGGGCGTTTCGCTCAAAGCCGATCACCTCTCCGATCAGCCAAATCGGCTTGGGCAATTGCCGCCTCAGGACACCTCGAACTACTTCATTGAGGGCGTAGACGGTGTAGACGCGTTCGGCTTCTGCCTCGACCTCCGTCGAGGGCTCGGGGCGTGACTCGTCACTCAACCGCTCAACCGAACGCGAGACCGATTGCAAGGAGCGAGTCGAAGCCGTCACCTCGGCAGGCGAGTCGACGCTCTCAAACAGAGTCGCCCCGTCACCGCCCTCGAGGTGTCGAGTCAGTGCTGTTGTCGGCGAGAACCCGAGCGGTTGCAGTCGATTGATAACTTCTGCTGCATGCGCCTCGGGAACCGTCCATTCGCGCTGCTGCGGATTCCAAGACCGTCCCGGTAGTCTTCTCAGGACGGGCAAGAGGTCCGGATCATATTCGCAGACGATGCGGAGTCGGCGCGACCGATCGTCCCAATCGAGTCTTTTGGACATCTCACTTCAGCTGATCTGGGCAGGCAGTTAGCAGTCCGAATATGCGAGTAGGCCTCGAGAGATTAACCAATCCCGGGCCCGGGAACAATTGACTCTTGACCTCGCTCTTAGGTCACCCTGATGATCCGCGATCTGGATCGGTCGTTCTGGGCGAGCAGCCCGCCCGAAAAAATCGACTCGGCTACGAAGTCGATCTTCCTTCGCCGTGGCTCGAGCGCCGTTTTTCGAACGGGCTGCTAGTGT
>CAYZYD010000109.1:0-9302 GCA_964482505.1 uncultured Planctomycetia bacterium
CGAGCTGGGTGACCGCGCGCTGAAGAGGGCGCGACTTGGCTGAGCGCTCGGCCACGACCTCGGCCCGGAGCTTGCGAAGCTCTTTGGGGCTCAAAGTTGAGCTCTTGGTGGTCCCCTTCGTCTTCCCCTGAGAGCTTGTCTCGCCGCTCGAAGGCATCGAACGCGATTGCGCGTCCTTTGCCTCGCTCTGCCAACCGAGCCGATCGAGAAAATCCTCGTAGCCCCCCTCGAAGAGAAACGGCTTCTCACCGTCGAATACGACGAGCCGGGTCGCAAGTCTCCTGAGAATCATCTCACTGTGGGTGACGAGAATGATTCCGCCCGCAAAGTCTTCGAGCGCTTCGACGAGGACCTCGACGCTCTCGATATCGAGATGGTTGGTCGGTTCGTCGAGAAAGAGCAAGTTAGCGGGCTTGAGGAGAAGTTTGCCGAGAAGAACTCGACTCCGCTCGCCCCCCGAGAGAATCGCGATCTTCTTTTGGGCGAGATCCCCCTCAAAGAGCATCAATCCGCAGATTCCGCGCGCGACGGAGCGGCTGTAGTTTGGAGTCACTTCGAGGATCTCCTCCTCGATCGTGAGCTCTGGGTCGAGCCGGCTTATGTTGGTCTGGCCAAAGTATCCGGTCTCGAGTTTGGGGTGTTCCTTGATCTCTCCCGCGTCGGGCGAGAGTTCGCCCGCAAGCACATTGAGCAGCGTGGTCTTGCCCCGACCATTCTTTCCGATCACCGCGAGCCGATCTCCGGGTTCGATCGTGATGTCGAGCTCTTCAAAGAGCGGTACCGATTTGTCGTACCCGAATGTCAGTTGATCCGCGGTCAGCAGCGCATCGCCTCGAAACTCCGCCTCGCGAAAGCGAAAACTCAGCGAAGAGTCCGAGTCGAGCGCTTCGAGCGAATCGCGCTTGTCGATCGATTTGATCCGCGACTGCACCGCTTTCGCCTTAGACGCCTTGTAACGAAACCTCTCGATAAAGCGGTACTCTTGCTCGCGCTTCTTCTCCTCGTTGAGGCGAGTCTTTTCGTGTACCTCTTCCTCGGTCGCGATCTGATCGACAAGCTTCTCGATAGACCCTTCCACTTTGCGGACCTGTTTGCGGTGAATGATCATACTGTGGGTGGTGACGCGCCCGAGGAAATCGCGATCGTGGCTGATAAGAATCAATTCGTGGCGCCATTTCCTGAGAAAGCGTTCCAGCCAACGGACCGAGACGATGTCGAGGTAGTTGGTCGGCTCGTCGAGGAGGAGGAGCTGCGCGCCAGAGAGCAGGACCTTGGCGAGCTGCACCCGAATCTGAAACCCTCCCGAAAACTCGCTGGGGGGCCGAGTGAGATCTTGCGGGTCAAACCCGAGGCCCTGGAGTGTCGCCTCAGCTCGGTACCTCTCCTCCTCGGCGCGGGGGCCCATGGCGTCGAGGACTTCTTCGATGATCGTCGGCTTTGAGAACTCGATATGCTGACTGAGGTAGCCGATCTCATAGCCTTTCGGGCTCAAGATACGGCCCGAATCGGCCTCCTCTTCGCCCGTGAGGATCCGGAATAGAGTCGTCTTGCCATATCCGTTGCGACCGACGAGCGCGAGTCGCTCGCCGGGACTCATCACAAACGAGACATCTTCGAAGACGATCTGGTCGCCGAAGCTTTTACTCAGTTCTTCAACGCGTAGCATCGGTTTCCAGCCGCGATTCTCAAGGGGGCGCCGTTTGCGGGCAGGCCGTTAGGCGAAGACCCAGCGGCCCTTTTCGATCAGCGGAATCGATTGACCCGCAAAAGTCTCAGCCGTCACGTCGACCTTCTCTGAGGAGATCATCATATCCGTATGGACGGAGCTCTCATTACAGCCCAACGATTCGAGCTCCTGGGCTTCCATCGTCTCTCCACCGTCGAGACAAAACTTGTAGGCCGATCCGATTGCTATATGGCAGGCAGCGTTTTCGTCGAAGAGGATCTCCTGAAAAACGCGGCCACTCTGGTAGACCGGCGAATCGATGCCGACCAAAGCGACTTCGCCGAGTCGCTTCCCTCCGGGATCGGAATTGATATAGGCCTCAAAGGTCTCAGCCCCGGCCGAGCACTTAAAATCTTGGATCTCGCCCTTAGCAAAAGTTATCTCGAGATCTTCGACGAGACGTCCCGTGATGTAAAAGGGTCGCGTCGTCTTGACAAACCCTTCGGTCTGTCGCCAATCGGGCGTGGTAAAGACCTCTTCAGTGGGAATATTCGGTTCGAAGGGAACCCCGCGAGGACTCTCGTCCGAGCCACCCTTAAAGACCGCCTTGGGGGAGAGACCGACCCGAAGATCGGTGCTATTACCCGTGAAGTGCAAACTCTTGAGCTCGAGGTCGGTCAGTTTTCGAGCCCGGGCGTGGAGCGCCTCGTTGTGAGTCTTCCAGTAATCGAGACAGTCGGGTCGATCGGCGCGGCAAATACGAAAGATCTCCTCCCAGAGTTTCGCTTCCGCTTCTTCGGGGGAGTCGTCGGGGAATACCTTGACGCCCCAACCTTGGGTCGCGGCGGCCGCGACGGTCCAGTGAACCTTCGCCTTGCCGATGCCCTCGTCGTAGAAGTACTTGAGTGCGTGATAGCTCGCCTTGCGAAGGGTGTTCAGCGCTTGGGGATCGAGATCGGCGAAGAGGTCGGGCGACTCCGAACCGACGAGTTTGAGGTTCGCGGCATTCGTGTCGACGATGTCATGAAAGCGCTTCTGGAGATAGGGCGGCACAAACTCGAGATTCTCAGGCTTGGAATGGAGCACTCGGGTTCGACCGGTGCGAGGGTCGGTGAGATCGACGTCGACATAGACCGCGCCTCGCTTGTACGCGGCCTCCGTGATCTTAAGAACAAAATCGCGGTGGTAACCCTCGGCCGAGATATTGACGAGCTGCCCCTCCTGGACGTTAAGGCCGTGGCCGACCAAGAGTTCGGCATAGTTTTCGAGTTTCTGTTCAAAGTTGAGTTCTGGCGAGTCGGCCATCTTCGGTCCTCTTCAATGGTATAAACACTCGGTCTCGTCTGTCCGCAGAGAAACCTCGTTTGTACCCGAATTCCCGGCGAGCGACCACTCTCGCTTTGCCGCCGCGGACTCGGGTCTCGGAAGGGAAGCCGTGCTCGCCGCAAGTCCGCTCGAATCGATTCTGAACATCCCGATCGCTCAACTCTTAACTCGCTACGAGCAGCGCTTTCCCGGGGAGAGAATCGTCGACCGGTTCTATCGCTTGATCGCCGAGGAGCCGCACTTTCTCGAACGCAAGGCGCTCGCAGGACATATCACGGCTTCGGTCTGGATCCTCGGGAAATCCGACGATTCGGCCCTGTTGACGCATCATCGCAAACTCGGTCGCTGGCTCCAACTCGGTGGCCACGTGGACGGCGATGAGATCCTCGTTCGAGCCGCGCTGCGCGAAGCGAGCGAGGAGTCGGGGCTATCGCGGTTTGAAGTCGCTCTCGTCGCGGGCGCGCTCTGCCCCCTCGATCTCGATATCCACCCGATTCCGGCTCGAGGATCCGAGCCTGCGCACGAGCACTTCGACGTTCGATTCTTGCTGCGGGCTAACCCGACCGAGCCGCTGGTCGTCTCCGCCGAATCGCACGATCTCAAGTGGATCCGCGTGACTGAACTCGCAGCCTATTCAGAGGAGGAGAGTCTGCTCAGGCTTCAGCGCAAGTCGAGGCTTTGGCTCGAGGAAAACCGAATCGACTTTATTCCGGCCGAGCTTTCGGTTTGAGTCTCGCGACCGGCTTCGGGGCGAGTCGGGTTCCTCGGGCCGCGACGCCGATCGGTTCGAGATCCCCGAGGTCAAAGACGGCCTCTTTGATTTTCTGGTGCTTCTTCGGCACAAAGCTCAAGTGGACCAGACCGGGGTCGTCGTCACGCGAAAGATAGTCGATCCGGCCCGCCTTGCCCTTGATCAGTTCGTATTCGCGATCTCGGATAAACTTCTGAATGTGGACGCGTTTGCCGAAGGCGAATCGCTTGGTGTCCCGATAGACGACGGTGAGTTCGAGACCCTCCTCGGGATCGAAGGGCTCAAAGTGCACAACCTTACCAACCAAGATCTTGTCGGTCGGTCCCACGATCCGGTAGGTCCCATCTTGGGAGATGATGAGGAGCCGGTCGAACTCACTGATCGTGACCGAATAATCCTTGCCTTTGACCTGAGATCCGAAGAATCCCGTTTTGCGATCGTAGCTGAGCCGGATGTGAGCGCGGGCGATCTCGCGTTTATCGACTTCTTCGAATTCTTTGATCTCGGTGCGACGCGGATAGTCCTGGCCGTACTGGCTCACTAGCTCTCGAAGATAGTCGATCGTCGTCTCTTTGATCCGACGCAACTTCCGCTTGAGAGCTTTGATCTCCGCGAGGATCTCGAGGATCTCCTTTTTGACCCGTTCGATATCGTAGGCCGAAATCCGGCGAATCGGAATTCTTAGGAGGCGATCGACATCTTCCTCGACCATCGGTCTGACGAATAGCTCTTCAAAATCGGCCATGCCATCCCAGACCTCAGTTCGCACTTTCTCGGCGGTCTTCGCCTTCTCAATGCGCTTGTAAACGCGATTCTCGATAAATATCTGCTCGAGAGTTAGCCAGTGTTGGCGGCTCTCAGCCTTCTCGAGTTCAAACCTGAGCTCGGCCCGAATCAGCTCGACGAGTTGCTCGGTCAGCCGCTCGAGCACGTCGCTCACCGAGAGGATTTGCGGCTGCTCATCGACGATCGCGACGATGTTGGAAGTGATACTCACCTCGCAATCGGTATAGGCGAACAGCTGGGGGATCACCTCTTCTGAGTAAACGCCGCGAGGGAGCTGGATCTCAATCTCGACTTGGTCGCTCGTAAAGTCCCGGATCGCTGCTACTTTGAGGTGTCCCTTGTCGACCGCGTTCTCGATCGAATTGAGAAGTGACTCGGTGGTCGTCGAAAACGGGATTTCGCGGATGACAACACTCTTGTCGTCGCGCTCCTCGAGTCGAGCCCGAACTTTCACCTTGCCCAGACCATCATCGTATTCCGAGACGTCGACAATACCGCCGGTGGGGAAGTCGGGGAGGATATTGATCTTCTTGCCTTCGAGCAGTCGGATTTGACCTTCGAGCAGCTCGACGAAGTTGTGGGGGAGGATCTTGGTCGACATCCCCACCGCGATGCCCTCGGTGCCCAACATCAGAAGCACCGGCAGCCGGACGGGCAAGAAGACGGGTTCCTGCTTGCGGCCGTCATAGCTCGCGGTGTATTCGGTCAACTCGCGGTGAAAGAGGGTTTCTCGCGCGAGTGGCGTCAGTCGGCACTCGATGTAGCGAGCCTGGGCCGCAGATTGACCGGTGACCGGGTTTCCAAAGTTGCCTTGGGTCTGAATAAAGTAGCCGCCCTGGATGTCATCGGCTTGGTCGACCGCTTGGACCGGCGGGTATTTGTTAGCGAGATTGACGAGCGCGTCTTTGATCGAGGCGTCGCCGTGTGGATGCAACTTCATGGTGTCGCCGATTACGGCCGCGACTTTGTGGAGCTTGCCGTCGTCGATATCGAAGAGCGTCGCGAGGAGGCGGCGTTGGACCGGCTTGAGTCCGTCCCGAAGATCGGGGATCGCTCGGTCCATAATGACGTACGACGCGTACTCGATGAAATTTTCCTGCATCAGGGGCTCGAGGTGAGCCAAGGGCCTCTCCTATCGTTCGATTTATGCGACGTCGATTCTGAGGTTTTCAACGATAAATTCACGCCGCTCAGGAGTGTTCTTACCCATAAAGAACTTGAGACAGCGCTCGACTTCGCCCATGTCACGCAGCGTCACCGGCACCAGTCTAAGCTTCTCGCCGAGAAAGTTGCGAAACTCCCTCGCACTGATCTCCCCGAGACCCTTGAAGCGCGTTATCTCGGGGTTCTTGATCCGCTCGAGCGCCGCCGCTCGCTCCTTTTCGGAGTAGCAGTAGATCGTTTCCGACTTATTGCGTACTCGGAAGAGCGGGGTCTCGAAAATGAAGACGTGGCCCTTGGTCACGAGCTCCTCGAAATAGCGCAGAAAGAAAGTAAGCAGGAGATTGCGGATGTGCATCCCGTCGACGTCGGCATCGGTAGCGATCACGACGCGGTTGTAGCGCAGACCGTCGAGACCGTCCTCGATCCCGAGCGCCTGCATGATATTGTAGAGCTCTTCGTTCTTATAAATGGCATCCCGCTTGAGGCCAAAACAGTTGAGCGGTTTTCCTTTGAGGCTAAAGATCGCCTGGGTGTAGACGTCGCGCGCTTGCACCATGGCGCCCCCCGCCGAATCGCCCTCGGTCAGGAAGATCGTACTCTCCTCGCCCCGGGGATCCTTGGGGTCACGAAAGTGAACCTTACAGTCGGTGAGCTTGGGAATCCGAATCGCGACGCGCTTGGCTCGTTCCTTGGCTTGTTTCTTGATCGCCGAGAGTTCTTTGCGCAATCGTTCATTGGCTCGGATCTTCTCGAGCATCACCTCGGCTGCGTCTTTGTTCTTGTGCAACCAGACCACGACATCTTGCTTAACCGATTGCACAATCCACGGTCGCACCTCAGTAGATCCGAGCTTGTTCTTGGTCTGACTCTCGAAGACGGGGTCCTGGAGTTTGATCGCGATCGCCCCGAGCAGGCCGTCGCGCACGTCTTCGCCCGCAAAGTTCTTATCCGCGAACTCGTTCACCCCTTTGAGCACCCCTTCTCGAAAGGCGCTCTGGTGGGTGCCTCCGTCATTGGTGTATTGACCGTTTACAAAGCTGAAGTAGGACTCTCCGTAGCTGCTCGTGTGGGTGAGCGCAAACTCATAGTGGTCACCCTTACCGTGCAAGATCGGGTAGAGGTTGGGCTGCTCCCCGAGTTCGGCCGTGAGGAGATCCTTGAGGCCGTTTCGACTGACGATCGACTTGCCGTTGTAGACGAGCTTGAGACCGGCGTTGAGGTAGGCGTAATACTCGAGGCGACTGAGGATAAAATCCTCTTGCCAGTGGTATTCTGAGAAGATCTCGTGGTCGGGGGTAAAGGAGACGAATGTCCCGTCTTTCTCGCTCGAACCGCGCCCCTCCTTTTTGTCGACGAGGCGACCCCGCTCAAACCGCGCCTTGAGATACTTTCCCTCCCGCCAACTCACAACTTCAAAGCTCTCAGAGAGGGCGTTGACCGCCTTGGTTCCGACCCCGTTGAGCCCGACCGAGAACTGAAAGACCTCGTCGTTGTACTTTCCGCCGGTGTTGATCTTACTCACGCAGTCGACGACTTTGCCGAGAGGGATACCCCGGCCGAAGTCACGGACCGAAATCGACTGCTCGTCTCGATCGATCACCACGCGCTTTCCGTGCCCCATAATGAACTCGTCGATGGCGTTATCGATCACTTCTTTGAGCATAACGTAGATACCGTCGAGGGGGTGGCTCCCGTCGCCGATTCGTCCGATGTACATCCCGGTCCGCAGGCGGATATGCTCGAGCGCATCAAGAGTTTGGATCGCACTCTCGTCGTACTCGCGTTTGGTTCGGCTGATCAAAGCTCTTGATTCTTTCGGGCGAGAAGTCCGCGATTTCTTAACGGCGTCGCGTGACTGTTTCTGACGAGACTGCGACGAGGAGGCCTGAGTTGAGGCTGCGCGTTTCGGGCTCGAATTCGACCTCGTACGCTTCGCACGGCGGGCCTTCGATTTCTTTTTGGCGACCTTCTTCTTCTTTTTGGCCCGTTTCTTCTTTACGGGGGCCGTCTTCGACCTCTTCTGAACTCGCTTCTTCTTTTTCTTCTTGGCCACGCGGTTACTCGGTCGATCTCATATCGATAACTCGGCTACTCACTCACTTCAGCGGACGATGGTTGGACCCCGGCGCGAGACCACAGAGAGGAGACGCCGCGACGAGAACGCTGACGGTCGCCAGATTGCATAAGCCACGCAGCGCGGTAGCCACGTGGCGCGGTAGCCACGCGGCGCGGTCGCTCTTAGGGGAAATCCTCCGCCGAGAAGCTCTCTGGTTTGGGCGGTCGGGGGCGGGCTCAGGGACTATACCGTATCGATTTTAGCCTGCAATATGGAGGGCGTCTGATGATCTCGACTTATTCGGACCTTTGCGCGACATTCCGGATTCGGACTTAATGTCTCTCGGCTTTCAGCTCGATCTCTAGAATGGATGCCGGTTAGAATCGTCGTCCTCAAGCGCGGTTCTGCACCTGATGTACGTCGCGGAGAAGTCCATGGATATCGGTCTCTTTTTAAGTGAAGTCGGAAATCAACTCACTCGTCGATACGAGGAGCGGAGTCGTCTCCTCAGTTTTGGGGACTATCTCTCCCTCTTCCGAGAAGCACCCGAACGTCACCTCCGAACGGCTCCCCAATACCTCCTCGATACGATCGACTACTTCGGCTATGAGGAGGCGGAGCGCATCGGGCTCAAAGACCGTCGCTTTAAGCTCTTTGACGCCGAGTTCGATCCCGCCCTCGAGGGCCTTGTCGGTCAGGAGCGCGTCCAGAATCAGATCTATCGCCAGCTCCAGCAGTTCGCAAAGCGGGGCCGCTCGGACAAGATGATCCTGCTACACGGCCCCAATGGCTCCTCGAAGACGACGATCGCGAGCTTGCTCGCCGCCGGTCTCGAGCACTTCAGCCACCAGCCCGAAGGAGCGCTCTACCATTTTAACTGGATCTTTGCTGAACACGACGAGCGCGGGACCCGGATCGGCTTTGACCCCGAGAGCGAAGATACCTTTCAACTGGACACCTACGCCTATCTCAAGCCGCAGCAAGTGTCGGCGCGGATTTCGAGCGACGTCTACGATCCGCCGATTTTCCTGGTCCCGAAGCACGAACGCCGACAGCTCATCGAGGGGATTCTGGCCGAAGGTGCTACGAACCGAGAGCTCAATTACGATTACTTCTTGCACGGCGAGCTCTCACCGCTTTCCAAGAAGATCTACGAATCGCTGCTCAACGCCTACCACGGCGACTGGCTTCAGGTGCTCAAGCACGTTCAGGTTGAGCGCTATTTTATTTCGCGTCGCTACCGTCGCGGAGCGATCTCGATCGAACCCCAGGGCAATGTCGACGCGGCGGTTCGACCGCTCAGTTTTGAGCCGAGTGTCACTCTTCCCCAAGTACTCCAAGGTCTCACTCTGATCGAAGCGACCGGTGACCTCGTCGACGCTAACCACGGGCTCGTCGAGTACTCAGACTTCCTCAAACGACCGCTTGAGACCAACAAGTATCTGCTCACTACCTCGGAGAAGGTAACAGTCCACCTTCAGAACTACACGGGCTATCTCGATCTGGTGCTCGTGGGAACCGCCAACGAAAAGCACCTCTCGCTCTTCAAACGC
>CAYZYD010000110.1:0-9183 GCA_964482505.1 uncultured Planctomycetia bacterium
ACCCGGGGTCGCTTGGGGCCGCCGAGCGTTCCTCCGGCCGCGTCGGCGCGAGCATCGGCGAGTCGGTCGACGAGTACTGGTATCGGTGTCTCGCTGAATAATGACTTCTTTGAATGTCGGGGCCTCGACAAAGTTGATCACGGCCCACTCGTCGGCGAGCGGCCCCCCGTCCTGGGGCTCTTCGACCACCTCCTTCTTGGGGGCGGGAGCCTGCGTCCGAACCACGGGTTTTTCGGCGTAGATATCGCGCTGAAGCTTTATCAGCGTTTGAGAGTTGCCCCGACGCGCGACGGGCTTGGGAGGTTTGTAGTCGCCGGCCTTGGGAAGCGTTCGCTCGAGCTGATCGCTATCCCCGAGAAAGTAGTCGTAAGTGACACTCGCAAGCGTGATCACGAGGCCGAAGTTAAGGGCGACCGCAATCCAGCGGAGCAAGCTGATATCGATTTTCGGGATATTGGGCATGGTCGGGCTCATCTATTTTGACAGACTTTTCCAGCTCAGTACTTGGATCCTATCGTTGTAACGGACCAGAACAAGCTCTCCTTCGAGCTCTTGCTTCTCCTTCACTCCCTTGAGCCGCGCCGTGAAATAGCGACTCTTAAACGTCGATACGGGCTGCAGATCCGTCTGGAGATGATCGGCGATACGCTGGTCGTCGATCAAGATGTCATTTGAGTTCCACTCTTCATTGACCGCGATCACTTGGGGAAAGTCGGTGAAGACGTTGAAGTCGACCTGCTCTTCCTCCTCATCGAGCCCCGATTCGTCCCCGCCGGCACCACTCGACCCCGCCGACCCTCCGAGCACCGAAGAGTCGATACCAAACTGGCTCAAAGCGTTTTCAGCGTCTTGAGAGGTGCCTCCCGGGCTCGGAGCCGAGGTCCCCGGCGACGAATCGTCAGTTTGGGCGTCGAGGTAGGTGTTGAGGTGCACGTCGATCTCGTTGGCAATCTCCCACGCGGCTTCAAAGTCGCTGACGTTCACAAGAAGCGCGATGAGGACCTCTCGACGTGCGGTGTTGAGGTTGATCCGACCCGAAGAGAAGCAGGTCAAAACATCGGAAAGCCCCAGCGGCTCGGGGATTGGGATGAGACCGGTCGCGTCCTCGTTCTCCTCAAAGCCCTCGTAGATGCCGGCCCCGAACTCGTCGAACCCTGAGTAAAACTCATCGTCCGCGTAGAGTTCCTCCTCTTCGAGCTCCTCGAGCTCGTCTTCGGGGAGAGCGGGCCCGTGCATCAACTCATAGCTGATCACGTCGAGCTGCTCGATCCCTTGCAGCGACCAGATCTGGCGCGTCTCTTCATCTTCGAATCGCTGGAGCACCCAGTTGACGATCGCGTCGGCGACTGTGTCTGGGTTGGGGACCTCGTAGTAGTCGTAGCCGTTCAGCTGGTTGGTATCGATGACCGCCTCGACAAGCTTTGCGAGCATGATCACGGTCTTTTCGATCCGCTCTTCTGAGGGAAACTCAAACTCGGGCAGGTCTTCCTGCTCGGTCGGATCGTCGCCCGCGAGCGGATCGGTGCCGGCCGTGGTCGAGGTCAGCGAGCTCGTGCCTTCGGTGCTCGAGTCATCGTCGGGCAGGGCATTCTCAAGACTGTCGCCCGGGTTTTGAGGATCGTCAGGAATCGTCACGTACCAGAAGAGATGGTTGAGGTCGATACAGCTCTCCCCGTCGACGATTTCGATCTCGACTTCGACCTCGTTGAGGCTTTCCGTAAACCGGTGGCGCCAGTCGTCGTGGCGAAAATCAAACTCTCCGGAGGGAGTGCCGCTCTGCGCGTCCTCATCGTCGTCGCCGGAACCGCCTCCGAGTCCGCCCGCTCCCCCGCGGGTTCCCGAACCCGGCCCAGCCGGAGCTCCCGCTCCGCCGGTGCCGTCGTCGCCTTCGAGCCCGGCCTCTTTGTCCTCGACCCAATCCTCGTAGATCTTGTTCATGACGATTCGGGCCACGGCTTGGAATGAGAGCTCGACTTCGACCTGCTGGCGGCGCGAAATCGCAATCCGCTCTTCGACCTTGGTAGTCACGGTCAGCTGCGAAACGAGCACCGCGAGGACGGCGATGACCACCATGACGACGAACATGGCGATGCCGCTCTCGGGGTGAAACTCAGGCGCTGGGGCGGGCGAGATCTTTTCCATACTCCCGATTCGGCAAAGCGAAGACCAATTATCCGGGGGGACCAAGACGCTCATAAAGCACTCACAAGGAGTATGTTAGCGTCATCCCCCGAAAGCCCTCGAGAGCGCTTCGTCGTCTCGAGCTGCAGCCCGGTTGTAGTCGCTGGCTACACTTTGGGCAGGTCCGCTGGACCGCGCCAGAGAGAGCCGAGCCAATCGCTCAACTTGAAGATCCAGAACGCGAGCAGGGGAAGCAGGATCAGCGTGAGCACGGTCGACGCCGTCAGCCCGCCAATAATCGAGTGCGCTAGCGTAAAGTAATACATGCCGGCCGCTTGGGCTCCGAGGGGCGCGCCGACCTCGAGGCCGAGCGCGGCGAGCCCGCGCGCGATCTCGCTCGAGTAGCCCAGCGGAATCAGTCCGATCACGGTAGTCAGCGCGGTGATCAGAATCGGCCGCAGTCGCTCGAGCCCGCCCTGGATCACCGCCTCGGCCGCGCCGAGACCGCGGCGGCGGTACCGATTCATGTGATCGATCATGACGACCCTATTATACACAACTATCCCTGGTAGAAACACGACTCCTATCGCCGCGGGTTGATCGAGCTTCTCGCCACCCCAGTAGAGGAACCAGATAACCCCGGGAATCGCGAGTAGGACCGTAAAGAGCAGCACCACGGGTTGAAAGAGCGACTCGAACTGGCAGGCCATCACGATGAAGACAAGGAAGATCGCGAGGAGCAGCGTCTCGGTGAACTGAGCGGTATTCTGCTGACGCTGACGCCAGCCGCTGCCGAGCTCGTAGTCGTACCCGCGCTGCCACTCGTCGTGTTCGAGGACTCCGGCGAGGTTGGAGTTTGCTCTGGCGAGTGCCTCGTTCTCAAACTGAACACTCAACGTTCCCGTCGACTGACGATTCTCGCGCCGCAACTCTCCCGCGCCCTGGGCGATCTCGATCGCGCTGATCTCTTCGAGTCGCAACTCACCACCACCCTCGGAAGCGACTTTGAGTTGCGTCAACTCGTCGATCGAATCGCGATCCTCCTCTTCGAGCCTGAGGTTGATCTGCGTGTCGCCTTCGTAGGTGCGGACTTCGCGCACTCGTCCCCCCGTGAGATGTGCGCTCACGCGGTCTGAAAAATCGGTCGAGCTCACGCCGAGATAGTCGAGGACCTCGGAGTCGGGAGAGACGCGGATCTCATCGATCGAGTCCCGGTGCCGCACTTCAGCATTTCGAACCCCGGGAGTCGCGAGGAAAGTGACGCGCAAATCCTCGATGATCTGCTGGATCTGATCGACAGACTCTCCATTGACGCGCACGGTTCGCATGCCCGCAGAGCGGTTGCGTCGTCCCCAGAACATCCCCCAACTGCCGGTGCGCACATCGACTCCGGGGATCTTCGGCAAAAGATCGTCGACGCGCTGGGTGACAAGGGCGAGTTCGTCGGGGGCGAGCGGTCGCTCGGGGTAGAGCGCGGTCCAGGCAAAGTTGTCCTTGTACCAAGAGTAAACGTCTGAAATCCCGAGCTTCTCGAGCGAAGGGAAGAGCTCCTGTTCAACCCGGTCGACGTACTCTTCCATGGTGCGGAAGTCGACGCTGCCCTCGGTGCGGTAGAAGACACTGACGTTCTTGGTGATTTCGGTGGTGTCGTCGAGGTCGAATTGAAAACCGCGGCTGAGTGGGATTGCTAGCGAGAGTAGCGACAGCGGGATAATCAGGAACGCTGCTAACCGGCCTATCGGCTCGTGAATCACTGCGCGCAAAACTCGCTCGTAGAGTGAGCGCACCCGCATAAACCAACCCGTATCGGCACGCTCCTGGCTCGAATAGATCCGGGCGGAGACCATCGGGATCAGCGTCAGCGACACGAAGAGCGACGAACCAAGCGTGAGCGAGATCACCGCGCCGAGCTCTTTGAGATAGTCGGTCATCTGGCTCTGGGGACCAAAGGCGACCGGTATAAAGACGATCACCGAGGTGAGCGTCGCGGCAAAGATCGGGGAGGCGACCTCGCACGCACCCTCTTCGGCCGCCTCGCGAGCCGAGAGACCTTGGCGCGAAAGCCGCACGATCGCCTCGACCACCACCACGGCGGTATCGGCGAGCATGCCGACGCCGAGCATCAACGCCACGATCGTGATGATGTTGAGCTCCCGGCCGAGCAAGTAGAGCCACGCAAGCGCGGTCAGTACCGAGAGCGGAATCGCGAGCCCGACGAGCAGCGTCGCTGAAAACCGACGCAAGAAGATAAAGAGGATACCGAGCGCGAGGAGGCTGCCGACGAAGCCGGTGTTGCGGAGCCCTTCGAGCGAGTTGAGGATCTCAGCTCCCTGATCCTCCCATACCAATAGTTCGATACCGCTGAGGAGCGGGTCCTGCTCCATATTTTGAATCGCCCGCTTTACCCGCTCGCAAGTTTCGACGGTGTTTGCCGTCGATTCCTTAAAGACCTCGATCGAGACGGCGAAGCTTCCGTTGAGATGGCGCCCAAATCTGAGCTCACCCTCTTTGAGTTCGACCTTGGCGATTTGATCGAGCCGGAGCCCGCGCTCGTCGACGAGGAAAGCTTTGACATCGTCGACCGACTCAAACCCACCGACCACACGAAGGCTGCGCACCTGACCGTCGTCGATCGTATCGCCCACGGTGACATTGGTATTGTGCTCGCGCAACCGCCGCACAACATCGCCGAGACTCAAGTTGTACTGCTCGAGTACTGCTCTACGGAAATCGACCTGGATCTCGCGTTGGACCACACCCTCTAGGACGACTTGCGAAACCCCCTCGATGCGCTCGAGCGGGCGACGCACCCGATTGACCAGAAGCTCGTAGTTTTCGGAGAGATCGATCCCACGGGATGAGATTCTCCCTTTGATAATCTCATCCCCGCTATTCCAGGCCCCCGAGATGCGAATCCGGTCGATGTCGTCGATCGGCAACTCGCTCTTGATCCGCGCCAATCGCTCGCGCACTTCAACTTTGATCTGCGCGAGGTTGGCGCCCCAATCAAATCTCAGCCGCACACTCGATTCACCAAACTCAGACTCGGAATCGATCGAGCTGATACCGCTCATCGTCGCGAGCACCTCTTCGATCGGCTTGGTGATCTCGCGCTCGACCTGCTGAGGAGAAGCATTGGGATAATCGACACGCACACTGATCACCGGTCGCTCCGACTCGGGCATCGAGTTGAGCGGGAGTCGCGTCAGCGCGATGAGTCCGAGCGTGATCAGCGAGAGATGCACCATCAAGGTCGTGACGGGGCGGTGGAGGCAAAATCTGATGAGCGCGATCACGCTTCACCTCCCGAGTCCGAATGACCCGTGAGCGTTTGCCCCCGCATGAGCAACAAGAAGCCGCTCGGGATCACGTAAAGCGTCAAGAAGGTTGCCACCGCAAGACCGCCCACGACCGTGAGCGCGAGTGGCTGCCTGAGCTCGGAGCCCGCCCCGATCCCAAACGCGAGGGGCAGCAGACCGAGAATCGTCGTCAAAGTCGTGATGAGAATCGGGCGAAACCGTTCGCGACCAGCGATCTGGACCGCGTCGAGACGCGACTGCCCGCCCTCCTCTAGTTGGAGGATCCGGTTGACGTAGATAATCCCATTATTGACCACGATGCCCGAGAGCATGATCACCCCGATCAGGGCGAGAACCCCGACCGGCGCCTGCGTGAGCCAGAGCGTCGCCACCACTCCGATCAGTCCAAGCGGTACGGTGAGAATGATGAGAAATGGCAGCTTGAGCGATTCGAAAGTCGAAGCGAGCACGAGGTAGACCATAAAAACCGCGAGTCCGAGCGCGAGTAGCAGACTGTCGAGTGACTCGCGCATCTCTTCGTGCTGTCCGCTGAGGTTGGCGGTGACTTCGGGCGGGAGCACGCCCGATGAGAGGACGCGATCGACATCTTCGGCGGCGCTACCGAGGTCTCGGCCTTGGAGCCGCGCCGTCACCACTGCTGCGCGTTCGCCTTTGACATGCATAACCTCCGCCGGCCCCGACGACTCGCGAAGATCGCCGAGCGCCGAAAGCGGGACCTGCGCACCGTCCTCGAGAGTGAGCACCGAAAAGCGCGCAATCGCCTCGGGCGATCCACGTCGGGCGCCTTCGACGACGACCCGGATCGGGATCGGTTTCTCACCCTTGGTGTACTGGGTTGGAATCGTCCCGAGCCCCTTGGCGGCGAGCGTGTCGGCGATTTGACCGCGCGAAAAGTTGAGCGCGGCAAGCTTGGCGGGATCGAGCTCGACGTGGATCTCGGGATTCCCCTCGGTCAAACTCGACTCGACGTCGACAAAGCCCGGCAAGAGCTGGCAGCGCTCGACCACAGCGTCAGTACCGAGCCTGAGCGCTTCGAGGTCATCCGAGAAGACCTCGACCTCGATCGGATCGCGAAACGAAAAGAGGTTGGGTCGGCCGAGCTTAGCCCGAACATCGGGGAGCTGAGCCACGAGACCGTCGAGACGATCGATGAAGTCGAGCTCTTCGCGACTTGTCACTCCGTCTCTGAGCTTGATGCTGACCCGCGCCACGTTTTCTTCTTGTTGACCACTCGGGGTATCGCCGAGGACCTGCTCGCCCCCGACCGTGACAAAGTAGCGCTCGAGAAGAGAGTCGGGTTCGTTCTTGAGTTCCTCGAGGTCCGCTTCAAGCGATTGAATCCTCGTATCGGTCACTTCGATCGGCGTCCCGATCGGGAGCTCGATATCGAAGTAGAACTCACCCTGAAAGAGTTTCGGAACGAGCTCGGTGCCAAGATCGAAGACCCGAGGAACGATCGCGACAAAGAGCACTGCGGCCATCAACGGTGCCACAAAAGGCATGCTTCCGGCGGAGCGCAAGCTCTTGGCGTAGAGGCTCTGCAAAACAGTCGGCCGCTTCTCCTCTGGACTTGGCTGGGATCGGCGTGGAGAACGATCACGTCCAAAGTTGCTCAGGACACTCGGGAGAAGTGACATACTGACGACGAGCGAGGCGACCAGCGAGTAGGTAACGACGAGCGCCTGATCGCGGAAGAGCTGCCCCGCGATCCCCTCGACAAAGATCAACGGAAGAAAGACTGAAATCGTCGTCACCGTCGAGGAGGCGACGCCGCCAAAGACTTCGCGAGTCCCTTCCCGCACCGCCGAGAGCCGATCCTCACCCTGCTCGCGACGTCGCTTAATCGCTTCGAGTACCACGATACTGTTATCGACGAGCATCCCGATGCCGAGCGCGAGGCCACCGAGGGACATCACGTTGAGCGAGATGTCGCTAAACCGCATGAGTAAAAAGGTGACCGCCACCGAGATCGGAATCGAGAGTGCAACCAACGTGGTCGAGAGCACATCGCGCAGAAAGAGAAAGAGCACCACTGCGGCCAGAGCCGCGCCGATAAGCGCGGTGAGCAGCACGTTTGAGACCGAGCGTTCGATAAAGAGCGCTTGGTCAAAGAGGATCTCGGGTTCGATTCGGGCGAGTCGCCGGTCCTGTTTGAGTTCGTCGATGCGAGTTCTGAGGCGGCGCGCGACGTCGACAATATTTGCGTCACCTTCTTTGTAGACGTGGAGCTCGACCGCTTCGCGGCCTCCGACGCGAACTCGGATCTCTTCGTCGCGCTTTCCGTAGCCGATCGTCGCGATCTCGCGAAGTCGGACGTCACCCGCGTCGGTCGAGGCGACAATCGTCTCCCCGATGTCGGCGAGACTCTCGAACTCTTTGATGGTACGGACTACATAAGCGGTGTCGGCCTGGCGCAACTCGCCGCCCGAACGGTTGATATTTTCCTCGGCGACCCGCGCCGCCACCGCCTCGATCGTCAACCCGAGAACCGAGAGCCGCCCCTCGTCGATCTCGATGTGAACCTCCTCCTCGGCTCCACCGACGACTTTGGCGGCGGCGACGCCTTCGAGCGTTTCGAGTCGCTGCTTGACGATGTCCTCGGCGATGCGGCGAAGGTCGCGAATCGGTATGTCGCTCTTGAGCGCGATGCGAAGCACCGGGTCGAGCGAAGGATCAAACCGAAAGACGATCGGAGACCGGGCACTCGGCGGGAGCTCGACGAGGTCGAGCTTCTCGCGGACGTCGAGGGCGGCGAGCGCCATATCGGTCGTCCAGCTAAACTCGAGGGTTACCTCGCTCGAACCCGAGCGCGATACCGAACGGTAGCGCTTAAGCCCGCCCACGACCCCCACCACCGGCTCGATCTCATCGGTGACGAGCTGTTCGACCTCTTCGGGAGCGGCGTCGGGAAGTTCGGTCTGAATGGTCAGCGTTGGATAGGAGATATTGGGAAGGAGCTCGATCGGGAGCTTCGCGAGACTAACCGCTCCAAAGACCACCGCGGCGAGCGTGAGCATGCCGACCGAGACGGGGCGCTGCGTGACCCATTCGATCCAACCACTCAAGAACGTCTCCTTCCCGAAGACGCGCGCTCTTTATTCTTCGCTTCAGCCTTGTCGGGGTCGCCCGTCGAACGGGTGTCGTAGGTCGACGGTTGCAGCGGGACGCGGCGGTAGATCTCGACCGGATTCCGATCTTTGAGTTGCAGCCCCCCCGCCGTCACCACCTGGGTTCCGGGTTCGAGCCCCGCCACGATTTGAGCGATCGATTCATTTTGATAACCGACTTGGATATCCGTGCGGTAGGCGATCGATTTCTCGATCCGGTAGACAAACGAACCCCGATCATCGGCCTGGATCGCCGCTCGCGGGATGAGCACGGCGTTGTCGTAGGTGTTGGTGATGATATCGACTTTGACAAATGACCCGGGCCGCACCTCGGCGGGGAGGTCGTCGAATCGCAACGTCACCTCAACCGTAAGACTCTGCCGATCGACGACCGGAGAGATGAGAAAAACTCTCCCGAGGTGCTCGTACCGACGATTCGAACTAGAGGCGCGAAGCTCGACAAGCTGCCCGACGCGCACGCGCGAGACCTCTCGTTCGGGCAAGTAGAGCCGGACCAAGAGCGGCCTGAAGTCGGCCAAGGTGTAGAGCTCCTCGCCGACTTGAACCTGCTGACCAAGCTCGATTGTGCGCGAGACGATCGTACCGTCGAAAGGCGCTTTGGGCTGGGCGTAGGA
>CAYZYD010000111.1:0-9177 GCA_964482505.1 uncultured Planctomycetia bacterium
GGCCCGGGATCTCATTGAGATAGTGATGGTCGAGCGATTGGACGATCGGCTTGAGCTTGGCTTTGATATCGGCAAAGTCGAGCAACCAGCCCTCGGGTTCGACGATCGGTCCGCGTACAAAGATCGTGCCGACGAAGGAGTGTCCGTGCAGACGAGCGCACTTATGGTCGGCGGGAACATGGGGAAGCCGGTGGGCGGCTTCGAAGCGGATCGTCTGCTCGATCGTAATAGTTCGGCGGTTGTCTGGCATCGGCTCTTCTTGTTGAATCGGGCTAAACCCCTCGGGCAGCGGGATCCCAAATATACTTGTGTTGCTGGAGCTGGAGGTGAACTTTGAGTCGATCGGTGAGCAACCACTCGGCGAGCTGCTTCGGGGAGAGTTCGCCGTGCACCGGGGAAAAGTGCACGGGGAATTCCTCGAGCCGGGGATGCTCGCGGAGGAACTGCTTCGCCCAGTCGTAGTCGCTCCGGTCGGCGAGGACGATTTTGACTTCGTCGCCCGTTTTGAGAGCTTCGACGTTCTTCAGATCGTTACGACTCTGTTCGCCGCTGCCCGGAGCCTTAAAGTCTACAATCACGCGCACCCTCGGGTCGAGGTCATGGATCGGGTAGGCGCCCGAAGTTTCTAAGAGTACCGTCTCAAATTCGTCGGCGAGTCGAGCGAGTAGTTCTGGGGCTCCCTTTTGCGCGAGCGGTTCGCCCCCCGTGACTTCGACGAGATCGAGCCCGAACGAACGGGTCTTGGTGAGGATCTCTTCGACCGTGTACCGATCGCCCTCTGTAAAGGAGTAAACCGTATCGCACCAGCGGCAGCGTAGCGGGCAGCCGGTCAAGCGGATGAAGACGCAGGGCCAGCCGGCCCAGTTGGACTCGCCTTGGATCGAGGGATAGATTTCGGTAACGCGCAGGCTCGACATGTCAGGCTCCTGAGTACTTCTCAAAAATCGCGCGGAGATCGTCGGGGATTTCGGTCGAGATTCTGCGGTCCATCGCCATGCAGACCTTGGTAATGACCGACTCCGATCGCAACTCTTCGGTTTCAGAACTGAAGACACGAAATCGGAAGTCGAGAGAGCGCCGACTGAGTCGCGGAATCGTCAGTCGGATTCGCATGGTCTCTCCGTAGCGGAAGGGGGCCTGAAACTCCGCGGCGATCTTGACCGTCGGAAATCCGATTCCTCGTTCGCTAAGCCACGCCGAATAGGGGAGTCCGTGACTGGCCGCGAAGAAGGTCTCGAAGGCGACGTGATAGCAGTGAAAGTAGTTCGGATAGTAGACGATGCCGGCGGGGTCGGTGTCTCCGAACCGGACTGGAAGGTCGATGCTGTAGTCCAATTTCGCTTCGTCCTACCTATCACGAACGTCACAATTCACAATCTCACATGGGGGGAGATCCTGGCAGCCGCCCGAGAAGTCATTTGTCTGAGGCGGGCGATTTCGGGGCGTGTGAACCACGGCCACCTGTTACCGTAAGCACCAATACGACCCATGCCGCGGGAACTCCACGCGCTCAATCTCACCAGCGTCAAGCCGAACTTATCGGGGGTGGTTGTCCGAGGCTCGAGTCGGCGATTAATTCGACCACAATTCCAAGATCACAACGCGATTGTAACGCTCGAAACCTAGGATGGGGTTAAAATGGGGTTTGAAAGGAAATCGTTTGAAGCTCCGTCACTATCTTATCCACTACTCAGAAGTCGGCCTCAAGCGCGGTAATCGCGCGCTCTTCGAAGATCGCCTGATCAAGAACATCTACAAAGCGACCCGCGGGCTCGGCGTGGAAGCGGTCCACCGACTCTACGGTCGGTTTCGGCTTGATCAACAAGCGAGCCGCTCAAAGAGCGAGCTCGAAGCGCGACTCGCGCGCGTCTACGGCATTTCACACTTCTTTACCACAGAAATCGTCGAGCTCGACTTGGAAGCCTTGCAGGCGGAAGCGCTCAGGCACGCGGCGGCAGAGCCCTTTGAGAGCTTTGGGGTGCGAGCAAAGCGAATCAATAAGGGTTTCCCCTACAACTCGGAGGCGATCGGCCGAGAAGTCGGGCGCGTGATCGCAAACGCGAGCGGCGCTCGCGTCGATCTCAACCAGCCGGAGCGCTGGTTCCACGTATTGGTTTTGAACCGAGAGATCTATCTCTATTCTCACCGCGTCGAAGGTCCGCGAGGGCTCCCGATCGGCTGTAGTGGCAAAGTCGCGGTGCTGCTCTCGGGGGGAATCGATTCGCCGGTCGCCGCCGATCGACTCCTCCGGCGCGGCTGTCCCGTGACCTTAATCCACTTCCATAGTGCGCCTTTCACCGATAAGGCGTCGATTCGAAAGGCGCTCCGGCTCAGCGAGATCCTCACCGAACACCGCTTGACGACCACCCTCTATCTGGTGCCGCTGGCCGAGTTGCAGCGTCAGATCGCGGCTCAGGCGCCGCCTGCCTATCGCATCGTGCTCTACCGGTGCTGGATGGTGCGGCTCGCGAACCGAATCGCGCGCGCCGATCGTTGTCTCGCGCTCGCGACGGGGGACGCGATCGGTCAGGTTGCCTCGCAAACTCTCGAGCACCTACAACTCTTTGACGCCGTGAGCGAACTACCGATATTGCGACCCTTGATCGCGCTCGACAAAGAGGAGATCACCGAACTCGCGCGACAGAGCGGTACCTTTGAAACTTCGATCGAACCCGATTCCGATTCTTGCAGCTACTTGATGCCTCGCAACCCCGTGACGCGTCCGCGACCCGAAGAGCTCGAGGCGATCGAAGCCGAGCTCGACCTTGAAGCGATCGCCGAAGACATTCTCAATAGGGTCGAGCGGGCCGAGGTGGGACCCGACGCCGAATCGAAGGCGATCTGGCAGCTCGAAGCAAACAGCCTGCTCGCCGAAGCGAGACCCACGACCCGTCTTGATGGACCCGCATGCGGCTCGCTCTCCTGACGAAAGGCGCCGAGCTCGACAGCTCGCAGCGTTTGATCGCCGCCGCGGAGAAACGCGGCCTCGAGACTGTCGTTTGTCCGATTCTCACCCTTCGGATCGAACTGACGGCGCGGGGGGTCGAACTCTATTCCGAAGGGCGACCGCTGCCTCGACTCGATCGGGTCATTCCGCGTATCGGCACGTTTATGTCTGGTCTCGCTCTTCAGACACTCGAGGAACTCGAGTCGGTGGGAGTGCCGTCGCTTAATGCCGCCGCCGCGATCCGCCGGGCACGCCACAAGTTTGGGTCGCTCGCGCACCTCGGGCGGGCGGGCTTTCGAGTTCCCGAAACGACGCTCGTCCAAGATCTCAACCAGGTCGAAGCGGCCGTCGCGCGCTTGGGCACTCCACTTCTCATCAAGCCAGTGACGGGTAACCAGGGTCGCGGTCTCGTAGTCGCAAATACTCCTGCCTCAGCGATCTCGATGACGCAGACACTTCTCGAGCTCCGGCGCGAGCTGATTCTGCAACGACTCTACACCTCGTCGACCGGGGGGCCGCCCGTCGATTCGAGAGTTCTCGTCGTCGGGGATCGAGCCTTTGGAGTTTTGAGACGCCGGCCTCGGGAGGGTGAGTTTCGCGCCAATCTCCACCGTGGAGGGATTGCCGAGGCGGCCCCGCTCGATCACAGTCTGCGGGCCGAAAGTCTGCGCGCGGCCCGGACACTCGGTCTCAACGTCGCTGGGGTCGACTGGATCGAAACTGAGGATGGACTCCGCCTTCTCGAGGTGAACAGCTCACCTGGACTCACCGGTATTGAAACGACGCTCGAGGTCGACATCGCCGGTGCGATCGTCGACCATTTGATCGCAGAGACAGGCCGCAAACCCGGGGACTCGACCGGTTGAGGCCGGTTTTCGTATTGGCTTCATAGAAACAGATTTAGTAGAAGGGCCGGTGTTCGCTTTCGACGAAGCGCGGAATGCATGAGAGCTGTGAGAGTGGAATGAACAGAAACTCCGAGCCGGATCGGGAAGGCCCCCGCGACCCGCGCGAACCCATGGGTCGAGACGCGGCCGGGGCGGAACTGCCATCACAAGATTCAAACTCATTTGACCACATAGCCCAGTATCGCATCGAAGGCGTCGTGCACCGCGGCGAGCATTCGGTACTCTACCGGGCCCACGACGCGACTCTGAATCGGGTCGTGGCTCTCAAAGTACTCGAAGAGTCGGACCGCGCTGAACAGCTCATCCACGAGGCGCAGATCACCTCAAATCTCCATCACCCCGCGATCGCTTCGGTCTACCAAGCGGGAACCGATGCCGAGAGTGGGGCGGTCTTCGTCGCCTACGAGTGGGTCGAGGGTCAAACGTTGCGCTCGAGGTTGCGGCAACCCCTGCCCCGGGCCGAATTCCTGAGGCTCGCGGCCGAAATCGCGGCGGCCGTACATTCCGCGCACGAAGAGGGAGTCGTCCACGGCGACCTCAAAGCGGATAACGTCGTGCTGACCTTTGGGGACGAAGAGGTCAAGCTCATCGACTTCGGTCTCGCCCGCTTCGCCGAATCGATCACCGACGACGAACTCTGGGGTACGCCCGCCTACATGGCTCCCGAACTCCTCGCAGGAGGCGCGCGGACCATCGAGACGGATCTCTTCGCGCTCGGAGTGCTCCTCTACGAAATGGCCACGGGACAACTACCCTTCGGAGGAGCCGACGGTAACGAGGCGGCGGTCGAGCGCAATCAAGCGCAGGCGCCCAAGGATCCTCAAGACCTCAACCGAGATCTTCCCGCTCCCGCCGCCCAACGGATCCTCTCGCTCCTCAACCCCGACCCCAAACGCCGCGGTCCCACCGCCCAAGAGATTGCAGTATGGGCTTCGACCGCCTATTCGGGCCGGCCTCGGCGGCGACTTCGCACGGTCTTCTTGCTCTTGATCCTTGGCGGTGGGGGCTACGGACTCTTTGAGTGGCGAACGGGATCTGAAGTTCCGCATGAGAGTGGGGCGACGGTAACCGAGACGCAGTATCCGCGGGCGCCGGTTCGAGTGAGCGATGATTTTACGGGCCTCGACCGAGAGCCTTCGGCCGACGCCGACTGGGCCGCGAGTCTCTTGACGCTCAAGTTGCACGGCGACGATCCCGGCTCCGCTTGGATCGCTCGGGCCGACCGAATCGATGGAGTTGAACCGCTGGAGCGAGATGGCCCGGAAGAGACACCGGCCGCTTACGAGCTCGCGGCCGAATGGGGCCGCGAAGGCGAGGGGTGGACCGCGAATCTTCAGCTGAGCAGCGACGGGACCACGGTTTGGGAAGAGACTTTGAACGCCGAGACCCTCATCGAACTCGTCGAGCTTGTCGCGAGCGAGGTTCGGCTTCTCGACTACACGACGCCAACCGAAGGCGCGCTGCTCGCAAGCCGAGACGCAGCGCTGCGCGACTTTGTGGCTGGCTTGCATGCTGCCCGTTCCGCGGATTTTGGGCAGGCCTTGACCGCGTTTCGCAAGGCGCAAGCCGCCGCCGCATTCCCAGAGGCGGCCCACTGGGAGACGGCAACGCTGATCGCACTCGGCGAGTATCGTCGAGCGAGCGAACGCGTGCGCGAGACTCGACTCCCGCCAAGTTCTGAACTCGGTCGGGTCCTCGAGTCGACGCTTCGAGTCCCGACTCCGGATCGTCGTCGACGCTGGGGGGCCGAGCACCGTCTAGCGCGTCAGTTTGATCTCGCGCTCGACCTGCAGATGGGCACGGTTCCCGACCAAGAGCTGCTCGAACGCCTGGCTCAGCTCGGGCCCGGAGTCAGCGCGTCGCTGGTTTGGCACGAAGCAAAACTGGCTCTGAGTCGACAAGACCTCGAGCGCGCTCAAGCTGCGACCGATCGGCTCGCAACCCTCGTCAGCGAGCGTGACCGCTGGCGAGTTCGTGTTCTCAATTGGCGGCTCGACCTCGCCCGCGGAGAAGCCGATGCCAAAGACCTCCTGCTCTGGCTCTTCCGCCGTCGCGGACAGCCCGAGGAAGCGCTGAGCATTCCGTTCTATCTGTTCGTCGGCGATGTGAAAGGAGCTGGTGACGAGGCGCAGAGTCTCCAGTTGCTCGCTCCCCAGCTCGAGCTCAAGGTACTCGGCTTGATGATCACGGGGCGCCACAAGCAGGCCGAGGAATTTGCGAATCAAGTGACGGGAGTCTTTCAGGCTGGACTCGGCTCGCGTCTCGTCGCGGCTTCTCGCAGCTTGCAGGGCGATAACGCCGGGGCCCGCGCGGCGATCCAGAAGGCGCTCAAGCTTGACCCCCGTGATCCTAGAGCCGCGTTTCTCGCGGCATACCTCAAGTCGGATCCCTACTTGGTGCAACCCGAGGCTGAGGAGGAGTCCGAATTTACGCGTTGGCGCCGACACTTCGATCGACTCGCGCAAGCGCGGGCGGCGAGAGAGCGCGGCGACTTCTCCGAAGCGGAGTCGTTGCTCGCCCCGGTCTTGCTCTTCGCCGACGACTCACTCGAGATCTTCGATTGGCCCGAGACGATTTTTCTCGCGCGTATCGAAGCGTTGCGCGTCGCGATCGACGCTAGCGATGAGAGCAAGGCTCGCCGACTTCTCCGTGACTGGGACCAACTCTGGGCGGACGGGCGCGCCCCGAATTCACGGATTGCGCAGGAGGCGAGTGTCGCTCGGGAACAATATCGAGTCCTCAAGGAGGGTCCCCGTTGACGGATAAGAGAGAGGTGATCCAAGCCCTCGATGAGATGGCGACCCTCCTCGAACTCAGTGGAGCCAACCCTTTCAAGAGCCGAGCCTACGAACGCGGCGCGCGTGCCCTCGACGCCTTCACCGGCGATCTCGAGCAGATGGTTGCGGAGGGTAAGGTCGACGAGATCGAAGGCATCGGCAAGAGAATCGCTCAGATGGTGACCGACCTCGTTAAGTCGGGAGCGTCCGCCGACCTCGATTCGTTGCGAGAGCAAGTTCCCGCGACCATGGTCGAGATGGCGAAGATTCAGGGACTCGGGCCCAAGAAAATTATCCTCCTGCGCAAAGAGCTCGGGATCGAGAGTATCCCCGAGCTCGAACAAGCGGCTCGCGAAGAGCGGATTCGCAATATCAAAGGCTTTGGCGAGAAGAGCGAAAAAGAAATCTTGGTCGGCATCGAAGCGCTCGAACAATTTGCGAGTCGATTCTTGCGACCGGTAGCGGAAGCGGTCGCGGAGCGATTTGTGAGTCAGCTCGAGTCTTGCTCCGCCGTCGAAAGAATCCGGGTTTGCGGGAGCCTGCGCCGGGGAAAGGAGACAATCGGTGACCTCGACCTGCTCGCCACCACGACTGATTTTGGGGCTGTGCAGCAGGCCTTTTTCGAGACGCCGGGACTCCGTGAAGAGGTGATGCGCGGCGATACCAAATGTCGCGCCCTCGCGGAAGAGGGGATCGGAGTCGATCTTCGGATCGTCGAAGATGACGAGTTTGCCGCGGCGAGCCACTACTTCACGGGGTCGAAAGAGCACAATACAAAACTCCGCGGAATGGCCCGGTCTCGCGGTTGGAAGCTCAACGAGTACGGTCTATGGGACGAAAACGACGATAAGATTCCCTGCGCAGAGGAGAAGGATATCTTCGAGAAGTTTGGGCTCGCTTGGATTCCGCCCGAACTACGCGAGGATCGTGGCGAGATCGAACTCGCCGAACGCGACGAACTCCCCGACCTCGTCAAAGAGAGCGACTTGCGCGGGGCGTTGCATGTCCATACGACTTGGTCCGACGGTCGACACACGCTCGAGACGATGGTCGAAGCGGCCCGTTCGCACGGCTGGAGTTATCTCGGTATCACCGATCACTCTCGCACTGCCGCTTACGCAGGCGGGCTGTCGATCGACGATTTGAAGCGCCAGGGTGAAGAGATCCGAAAGCTCAACGACCGTTACGACGACTTTGTTATTCTACACGGCGTCGAGTCGGACATCCTACCGAGCGGAGATCTCGACTACCCCGACGAGGTCTTGGCCGAACTCGATTTTGTCGTCGCTTCAATTCACAGTCAGTTCAATTTGAGCCGGGCCGACCAGACCGCGCGCATCGAAAAGGCTCTGCGCCATCCCGCCACTTCGGTGCTCGGCCATGCGACGGGCCGAGTCTTACTGCGTCGCGAGGGGTATGAGATCGATCTCGACCATCTGCTCGAGGTCGCCGTTGAGTGTGGGGTGATTGTCGAGATCAACGCGCATCCGAGCCGGCTCGATCTCGATTGGCGCTGGGGGAAGAGGGCGCGCGAGATCGGTCTCTTGAGTGGCATCTTCCCCGATGCCCACTCGAGCGAGGGGCTCGATCACGTTCGCCACGGAGTGACGACTGCGCGCAAGGCGGGATTTGAGGCGAAACAGATCGTCAATACCTATCCACTCGACGAACTCCGGGAAGTTCTCAATCGGCTCTAGTGTCCTGTTCGGAAAGTTCGAGCAAGAATCGCCGGCCCTCGACCTCCCTGGCGTTGTTGCCGCTCCTCGAAGGAGTTACCAATCCGACTTGCGTCGCGGCGCCTAGCCAGGAAGGCCGAATGGCTCGCCGAGTTCTCACTCGAACTTTCCGAACAGGACACTAGGGGAGACTGCCGAGAACCTGCCCGACTCTCTCAGCTCTTCGCCATGCGGCGCAGAACGGTGTGCAAGATGCCGCCGTTTCGGTAGTACTCGACGTCGACGACGGTGTCGAGCCGACAGGTCGTCTCGAATTTAACCTCGGAGCCGTCGGTTCGCTTCGCTTTGACGGTGATCGATTGGCGCGGTTTGACATCGTCACCGATCTCGACGCTGTAGGTCTCAGTGCCGTCGAGACCGAGCGATTCCACGCTGTCCCCGGCTTGAAAACAGAGCGGTAGCACGCCCATACCGACGAGATTGGAGCGGTGGATCCGTTCGAAGCTCTCGGAAATCACCGCGTGGACGCCGAGCAAAAATGTACCCTTCGCCGCCCAATCGCGCGACGACCCCATCCCGTAGTCTTTGCCTGCGAGAACGACGAGGGGGGTTTTTTCCCGTTTGTAGTTGAGCGACGCCTCGTAGATCGATTTCACCTTGCCGTCGGTAAAGTCGGTTGTCCAACCTCCCTCGGTTCCCGGGGCGAGCTGATTGCGAACGCGGATGTTCGCGAAGGTCCCCCGCGTCATCACGCGGTCGTTGCCGCGGCGTGAGCCGTAGCTGTTGAACATCTTGGGCTCAACGCCTTGGTCGATAAGAAACTCTCCCGCCGGAGATTCCGCTTTGATCGAACCGGCCGGGCTGATGTG
>CAYZYD010000112.1:0-9145 GCA_964482505.1 uncultured Planctomycetia bacterium
GGGCATCGAGATCGGGGTTCACGCAGAAGAAGCGCTCGCGATGGCCGCCCAAACGGCTCGCGGGGCGGCAACGCTGCTCCGGGAATACGAACGTCACCCCGAGCGCGAAATCGACCGCGTCACCACACCGATGGGGTGCACGATCGCTGGTCTTAACAGAATGGAGCACGAGGGCTTCTCTTCGGCGCTGATCAAAGGAATCGTGGTGTCGGCGGAGAAGGCGGGATTAATCGGAGCTCGCCGCGACTAACAGCCCGCCCGAAAAACGGCGCTCGAGCCCTAAGGGCGAGATTTCGAACTCGGGGCCTGCCCTTAAGGAAGATCGAATTCGTGGCCGAGACGATTTTTTCGGGCGGGCTGGAGGGCTCCGGTCGGTTTTGGATTAGAAGAGTTTAACTCTCGGCGACGAGGGAATCGCTGCGGAACACTCCTCCGCGGAGAGCGATTTCGAGCACCTCACCGAGCGTCTTGACGAAGTGAACTTCAATCGATTGAAGCACCTCTTTGGGAAGATCCTCGAGATCTTCGGCATTGTCTTCAGGCAGGATGAAGGTGCGAATTCCCGCGCGCACCCCCCCGAGGACCTTCTCCTTAACCCCGCCGATCTGCAGTACTCTGCCGGTCAGCGTAATCTCACCGGTCATCGCGATATCGTGACGTACAGGAATTCTCGACAGGGTTGAGATTAGAGCGGTTGCGAGAGTAATCCCAGCCGAAGGACCGTCCTTGGGGATCGCGCCTGCAGGCACGTGAACGTGAACGTCGCGCTCAAACTGCCTCTCGTCGATCAGAAAATCGACTGCGTTTGCGCGTGCGTAGCTCCAGGCCGCTTGAGCCGACTCCTTCATGACATCACCGAGCTGACCCGTAAGGGTCAAGTTCCCGCTGCCCTTCATCGTGGTCGCCTCAACAAAGAGAATGTCTCCACCGACTGGTGTGTAGAACATGCCCGTTGCGACTCCGACGCGGTCCGACCGCGCAGCTCGTTCGGGATAGGCCTTCTTTTTACCGAGGAAAGCGCGGATGTCCTCGAGTTGAAGTTTGGCCGAGGGTCGTTCCCCCGACGCGACGCGGACGGCGGTCTTGCGTGCTACGCGGCCGAGTTCGCGCTCGAGCTGCCTCACTCCAGCCTCTCGAGTGTAGCTCGAAATGACTGAACGCAGAGCCTCGGGAGCCGGGTCGACCTCGATCGACCCCAATCCGTTGCGCTCCTTTTGCCGCGGCCAGAGATAGCGCTTGGCGATCTCGACCTTTTCCGATTCGGTGTAGCCTTGAAACTCGATGAGCTCCATCCGATCGAGCAGCGGAGCCGGGATATTTTGGATGTAATTCGAAGTCGCGACGAAGAGAACTTCGGAGAGATCAAAGGGGAGACCGAGATAGTGATCTTCAAAGCTGTTGTTCTGGGCGGGATCGAGGACTTCGAGCAGAGCACTGGCAGGATCGCCCTGCAGACTGACTCCAAGCTTATCAATCTCGTCGAGGAGAAAGACGGGGTTACAGGTGCCGGCTTGACGGAGGCCTTGGATGATTCGCCCCGGAAGTGCTCCAACGTAAGTGCGGCGGTGCCCTCGGATATCCGCTTCGTCGCGAACCCCACCGAGCGAGATACGAACATACTCTCGTCCGAGCGACCGAGCGATCGATTTGGCGATCGAAGTCTTGCCCACGC
The DNA here is from genome assembly GCA_964482505.1 of uncultured Planctomycetia bacterium. Taxonomy (GTDB): domain Bacteria; phylum Planctomycetota; class UBA8108; order UBA1146; family JAJFFE01; genus CAYZYD01. The sequence continues at coordinate 1,673 of CAYZYD010000112.1, forward strand.
CGGGTGGTCCCGAGAAGAGCAATATCGGCGATCGGGAACGCTCCTCGTTCGAGGCTCCTTCACCAACCTGCCCGCGTTTGAGTTTGAGAACGGCTAGGTGTTCGAGTACTCGATCTTTGACATCGCTGAGGCCGTAGTGATCTTCCTCAAGAGTTTTGCGTGCCTCGGTGAGATCGTACTTCTCTTGAGAACGTTTATTCCAAGGTAACTCGACGACCGTCTCGAGATAACTTCTGAGAACTTGCGCTTCGGTCGCGTCGCGGCCCATGGTCGAGAGTCGATTGAGATCCCGTTCCACCTCCGACCGAACTTCCTCGGGTAGATCGAGCTCCTCGAGGGCGCGCCTCAGATCGTCGATTTCTTCCCCTGTGTCACCTTCACCGAGCTCCTTGCGAATTGCCTTGAGTTGCTCTCGCAAAAGAGCCTGACGCTGTCGCTCGCCGAGCTCTTCCTGGACCTTGCTCTGAATGTCCTGCTGAGCCTCAAGGACGGCAAGACGACGATTGAGCTGGAGTAGGAGATTACGAAGTCGCCGCTCTACTTCGAGTTCCTCGAGAAGTTCCTGCTTTTCATTCACCGGTAAGTCGAGGTAGCTCGCGATGAGATCCGAGAGTTGACCGAGATCTGAGACGCTACTGAGTGCTTGTCGCAAGACCGATAAAGGCAGTCCCGACCGTCGACCGAGCTCGACCGCTTTTTCCTCTACCTCTTTTTGAAGAGCTAAGAAGAGCGGCTGGTCCGGGCGTTCAGGGGCAATCTCTTCAGACTTGAGAGTCGCGGCGACGATTGCTCCTTCATTCAGTTCGAAGCGCACCGCAGTACCCCGCTCAATCCCCCGAATCACGAGCTGGATCGCTTCGTTTTCTTCTTGAACTTGGGAGATTTCGGCGATCGTTCCGACCGCATAAAGATTGTCGATTTCTACTTGGTCGAGTTCTTCCCGCTGTGCCGTCACAAAGACTCTCTGATCGGCTTGAAGAGCGGCTCGAATCGCTGCCACGCTCTGCCGGCGGCCAGCGATCACCTGGGTCGTCACTCCCGGAAAGAACACCATATTTCGAAGCGGAAGAACGGGGAGCTTGATTGGCTGATTCATGAGTTTCTCCACTCGTTGAGGATGCATACTTTGACGCACGATTCATATGAAGCGTTTCAGCTAGAAGTGGAGCGCGGTTTCAGAACGGGGCAAATCCGAGAGTAATAACAAAAGGCTTCTGCCAATATGACAAAGCAACGTTTCAAACCCTGACAGATTCGCAGGGCTAATAGCGAACCTGAGTCCAAGCCTTTGCTTGAGAGGATTCGCGAATCGCGTCGAGGACGCATTGATTGCGGTGCCCATCCTCAAAGTTGGCGGCTAGCGCCAAGTTGTTCTCCTCCCCATTTAGATATCGAGCCAGTGTCTTGGCGAAACGCAGAAAATTGCGGGCCCAATCGGTATCGGGAATCTCGAGGGCCGCGTTAGGGGCGAGAGAATCCACCCAGTCAACTTCACGGGGTGATTCTCCGGCCTTGGCAAAGAGAAGAGGTCCCTGCTCGATCAAACGCGCCCCACCCCGAGTTCCAGCGATCGTGACTTCGTGCTTTCGATCACTTTCTACCAGCGATACCGTCAACGTACCGACCGCCCCCGATTTAAACTCAAGTTCGGCATTAAACAGGTGGTCGGAGGTCACGACTCGATCTTCACCGAGAGTGGGGTCGGGTTGACGATCTACCAATGTCCGCACGCTTCCAGTGAGCTCTCGAATCTCTCCGAGCCAAACCCGCAGCGCGTCCACTGCGTGCGAGCCGATCGCCCCCAACGCTCCCCCGCCTCGTTCGCGATCACTCCACCAAGACCACGCTTGCGGGGTCGAAAAGGCGGTCGAATGGAGGTGGTATGCGATATGTCGAATGGTCCCGAGCTCCCCCTGCTCAATAAGCTCTCGCAAGCGGATTCTCCGCGGATCGAATCTCAGTTCGTGATCGACCAGCGCGAGTTGTTTCGGTCGCTCGCGCGATAACTCTAGAAGTTCCAGAGATTCGAGCCGATTGAGCGCCGTCGGCTTTTCACAGATCACGTGCGCCCCGGCCTCGAGAGCATCGCGCGACTGATCGAGATGGCGGTGAGGGGGAGTGACGACAAAAACGACGTCGGGCTTTTGAGCGAGGATCTCCCGGTGATCACTCGAACAGTGGGGGATTCCGTACTCAGCGGCGGTTTCCCGGACTCGCTTGAGAGTGGGACTTGCGATGCCGACGACCTCAAAGCTGGGGACATGGCGCAGACAGGGCAGAACCACCGACTTCGCGAAACCATTGCCAAAGATCGCTATTTTGATCGGGGCCATTCTGCTCCAAATTCATCCTCAACCAAGTTTCAGAAGCTGACGCAAAGAGCGCCTGGGGGCTGCTTTCCCCTTGGGGTTAGAGGGGGGGCCGCCAAAGAAATGGATTGGCCGCGGTCGACGTCCTTCGCATTGGCTCTCAGGGAAAACGGCTAGCCATGGATCAAGCGCAACATGACCCCCGTCAGACAACACGATTCTTAGGGCGACGAGCCGAGGCCTCAGACTCTCGCTACGGGGAAGGCTCTTCTGCTAGACGAAATGTGCTGTGCTCGTAATCTTTGACAACGCCGGGGAAGGTGAGTACTCGGTTGTGCATCACCGAGTAGACACCCGGAGGAAGTATCTGGACGGCTAATAGGGCCTCGGTAAGATTCTGCGTTGAGTCGGTGTTGCGGAGTTCGTAGGGTCTCATCGCTCCTGTAAACACGATCGGACTCTCCGGGTTGGGAAGCTTCTCAAAGACCCGGTGTCCACTCTCGCTCAGTCGGTCAGTTCCGTGCACAAAGACGACTCCGTCGTGAGATTGAGACCAGAGGCGGGCGGTATCAGCGATGAGATCGTAGTCGCTTTCGATCATCTCGAGGCTGTCTTTGTTCATGAGTTGAACCCGGAAGATCTCGACTCCATTCAAAATTAGGTTCCCGAGCATGAAATCGAGGACGCTCACGCGATTACTCAGTACTCCCGCTAGTTCGTCGTAAGTCTTCTCGATGGTGCCGCCAGTGGATATCAATGCGATCCGTTTTTTTAGCCAGGCAGAATTATTCATCGTTATTCATCCGACCCACCCGATGTCATATGCCAGTTTCATGAAGTCGCACCAGCTGGCTAAATGCCGCAAACAGGTGAAGACCAATCCTTGGACCGGGCGTTCAAATTGGCAACTCGTTCGTCAAGATTCCCTGAACCAAGAGGGGTTCTCGATCACCGAGGGTGGGGATTCCGGGGTTGAACTTATGGCGTGTCTTCTTCTCGATCAACTTCGCTGCTTGAAGTAAGTCGCAAGCCATGACTGAAGAGAGATCTCGGAACTCAGGGGCTTCCGCAGCTCGCTCGTAGAGTCGCTCGAGCTCAGCTTCCGAAGTAGTATCGGTAAAAAGGAGCGACTCCTCTGTTTCATCTCCAGGACCGAGTCGATCGAGAAAGCGACTTACTCTCTCGATCAAGCCGACGTTGCGGTAACGACCGTCAGATTTGACGTAACTGTAGTACTGGAGCTCTGAGTGGCGAATACCGATGAAGTCTGCGATTTCATCTTCATCATTGTGATCGTCCTGGCGACCCCAAAGATCGGGCGACGGTGTCGCCTCGAGAACTTCGCGAGGTACTCCGAGCGCAATCCCGAGCTGGTAAACCTCGCCCTTAGCCAGCATGGCAATCGGGTTGGTGTCGACCTCCCCGTCCCCGCCCTTCTGGTAAAAGCGTAGCCACCGATCCTCACACTCATTCCCGGTGCCGTGACGGATCCCACCTCCCATCAATCGATTGTAGCCTCGACCGACGGGGGCTCGTAGGGTCGACCGGATAGATCCAAGGATCGTCTCATCCTGCTCGATTCGGTTGAGCACGCAGTCGGAATCAACCGCCGTCGGAACCACAGCGTCGCGACCGTAAGCGACGACGAGAGACTCCTTCATCGTCTCAACGAGATCCTCATAGATCTGGCTGAGCTCGATTTCTACCAGCCCTACTGAGAAGGCTTCAGCAACCAGACGCGCGCGGTCTCGGCTCGACTCAGAACTCGTGATCGAGGAGTAGACCAGAGTCACGTTTTCGGGCCCGAGCGCTGAAACCAGCAGTCCGGCCATCACGGAAGAGTCGACACCACCGGAAAGGTCGAGCTGCGCTCGTTTGAGTCCGCAGCTTTGGTGGTAATCCCGAATCGCGGTCAGTCGATTCTCTAATAAGCGAACTGGGTCTTTAACGGGCACTTGAGATCCTCCACCCTTGGTTGTTCGTATCCTTAGATCGTAACTAAGCTTGGGCAATTTAGAAACTTGAGTTGTCAGACCGGGTTGACACCGCCGTTTCAAACATTAGTTTGATACGCTTGTTTAATACGGAGGTTCAGGTTGTCTACCCACTCAACCCGGTCGCGTCTTCTCAGTTCGGCCGAGAGACTGTTCGCTCAAAGCGGCTACCACAGTTGCACTCTTCGAGAAGTCACCGCCGACGCGGGCGCAAATCTCGCGGCAGTCAACTATCACTTCGGCTCGAAAGAGGGTCTCCTCCGGTCGCTTGTCCTCGATCGGGGTAAACGGGCCAATCAGGAAAGAACCCGGCGCTTAGCCGAGGCGGTCGACACCGCAAAACCCGACGTGCCGGAGCTTCGACAAATCATGGCGGCCTTCATCGAGCCGATTTTAGCCATGCGGGCCGAGTACCCCTACTTTCCCGCCCTGATGGCGAGAATCCACGTCGAAAACTTGATGCCGATCGTCGGGGAGATCTTTGAGTCGACGTTCTATCAGACGCTCAAAGAATTCACCCGAGCCCTCTCGCTGGCTCTGCCCGAGCTTCCGACAGATCTACTCAAGCGCCGCCTTCTCTTCACGGTGGGAGCCTTCAATTTGGTTCTACTCAAGGTCGACGAGGGCACTCCGTTCGATTTCGACGTTCACTCGCTGGCGTCCGAGTTGACGAGCTACTGTACGGCCGGCGTAAGTGCTCCAGTTAGCGACAAAACCGCGAACTCTGTTGAGTTCGCTTCCCTTCCCGTCAACCGAAACTCGACCGATGAGGAGAGAGAGAGCGATGAATAGACGCCTTCTCCTCGGACTCAGCTCGCCGATCTTCCTCTTCTTTTTCGGTTGTGCTGAGTTCCCCGAACGAACGCGCGCCGCGATCCCGTTTGAGCAGCCGGACAATTGGTACGAAGAGACGCTCGAAACTGTGTTGATTTCGGATCAGTGGTGGCGCGAGTTCGACTGTCCTGAACTCGATGACATGGTCCAGGAAGCGCTTCGCAATAACCCCACGATCAACGAAGCCGCCTTTCGAATCGAATCCGCTTGGGCCTTTGCACGCATCGTCGGAGCCGATCAACTGCCTCAGGCGAACGTAGACGGTTCGGTCGCCCGGCAACGGATTCAGATCGCAAACAACCCCTTCCGAATCACCAACCACCAAGTCGCTCTCAACCTGAGTTGGGAGCTCGATCTCTGGGGCAGAATCCGGTCCGGGCGCGAGGCCGCGTTCGCCGACGTTCAGGCGAGCGAAGCTGCCTACGAAGGGGTTCGTCTCGCTCTCATCGCGGAGATCGCTCGGACCTATCTCGACCTGACGGTCGAACAAAAACTCGTCGACATCGCGCGCGAAGACTTTGAGAGCATCCGTTCTTTGACCGCGAGAATCGAAGACCGCTACCGAACGGGACTGCGCACGGCCTTCGATCTGCGCGTCTCTCGAGGGAGTCGAGAGCAAGCCCGCGCTCGATTGATTCAAACCGAACAGAACCTCGAACTCTTGCGCAAGGAGCTCGAGGTTCTGCTCGGAAGATATCCGACAGGTGAGGTCGCCGGTTCCACCGAGCTGCCCGCGATGCCCCCGACCCCGGGCGGTGTGCCTTCAACGCTACTCGAACGCCGACCCGATCTGGCCGAATCGGAACGGCGACTCGCCGCGGCGCTCAAGCGACTCGGCGAAGCTCACATGGCAAAGCTACCGAGAATCTCCCTCACGGCCTCGGGAGGGAGCGGTGCGGCCGAGTTCGAAGATCTCTTCAATTCCGGCTTCGGAATTTGGTCTCTGGCGGGAAACCTCGCGGCCCCGATCTTTCAAGGCGGCCGGCTCTCAGGTGAAGTCGACCGTACCGCCGCCGAAGCCGGAATCCTACTTCAGCAATACTACGATCTGATCCTCAACGCCTTTACCGAAGTCGAATCGACACTGGCGAACGAAGAGTTTCTCGAGCTCCGCGAGGAAGCACTTCGGGACGCCGCCGATGAGTCCCGAGCGAGCTTGGAGATCTCAGAAAGCCGCTACTTTCGAGGACTGCTACCCATTATCGATCTGCTGCAAGTAAGAACGCAGTTCTACGCCGACCAAACGGCGCTGCTCAGGATTCAAACCGACCGCTTGATCAATCGAGTCAATCTCATCGTCTCCCTAGGCGGAGGATTTTCCGTGGACCAACTAACTGCGACCGAGCGGAGGTCGCCATGAGCCTCAAAGTGCAGAAGATCGTCGGTACCGTCATTGTCTGTCTGCTAATCGTGATCGCCGCGGTCGTAGCAAAGCAAGTGCTGGTACGCTTCAAGCCAGAACTCAAGAGTGAGACGCCTCCGGTTCCGCTGCGGAGTGTTGAGACGGTGTCGATCTCCAAAGCGCCTTACCAGTTTACAATCGACACCTATGGCACGGTCCAACCCCACACCGAAACGACTTTGTCGGCCGAAGTCACGGGCCGTGTGGTCGAGATTGCGCCGAGCTTGGTCGCCGGAAGCTACGTCAAGCGGGACGAGATCTTGCTCAAAATCGATCCTTCCACTTATGAAGCCAACGTCGCGTCCGCAGAAGCTGAGTTGACTCGACTCGAGGCAGCTCTCACGGAAGAAGAGGCGGAAGCTGAACTCGCGGCGGCTGAGTGGAAGGACTTCGGTCAGGGAGACGCCAGTCCGCTAGTTTTGCGCAAACCACAACTCGCCGAAGCGGAAGCTGCGGTCCAGGCGGCGCGAGCCAATCTTCGCAAGGCCAAAATCGATCTCGAACGCGTCGTGGTTCGAGCACCTTACGAGGGCAGAATACGGAGCCGTCTCGTCAACCTCGGTCAATACGTTCAAGTTGGCACGGCACTCGGAGCCATTTACGCGACCGATTACGCGGAGATCCGGCTCCCGATTCCCACAGAAGACGTCGCCTATCTCGACCTGCCTCTATCCGGGGCAGTACTCGGACCTGAGGAATCTCCGCCGGTCGAAATCACGGTCCGCATCGCGGGAAAGAAACTCAAGTGGCCGGGCCGAATCAGTCGAGTCGAGGGAGAGATCGACCCGCGCACACGCGTTCTCTACGCCGTCGCTCGAGTTGATGACCCCTACCAGACCCAGGCGGAACTCAGCGTTCCTCCTCTCCTCATGGGCACTTTCGTCAACGCTCGGATCACGGGCAGAAGAGCCGATAGCGTCGCTATCCTCCCCCG
>CAYZYD010000113.1:0-9121 GCA_964482505.1 uncultured Planctomycetia bacterium
GGAGATTGCGTAGCTCGTCGGTAAAGTATGTTTCTTAGGTGTTCTTGTACCCCTGGCGGAGCTCAGACGTCGCCATGGTGTAATAGACGCTCTTCAGAGCATCGCCATGCGCGTCAGCCGCACGGCTCATTTCGGCGGTAGTAATCTCCTCGTCATCGGCCCGAGAGAACCAGTGGTACCACCGCCCGCCGTTATCGAGCACCTGTTGAGCCTCGTTGAGATCGGTAAATGGCTCGATTCGCCTCATCGGCTCCCCCTTGCTTTAAAAAATTACCGACTGTCGCGACCCGTAGAAACGTTCGAGCCGGCAGTTTGTTCAAAATGAAAAGGTTAACTGGAACCAAAATCGAAAGATATCGGGATCTTCGGGTCCCTCAAAGTATGCGTACTTTATGAGCGCCACGAGACTCTTGGCGAGGGGCCGCTTAAATTCCGCGTCGAGTTCCCAACCGAGATTTCCACCCCCATCTGCCTTGTTAAACTTATGGTAGACGATCGACCCCGTGATTTTAGCGGTCAGCTTCGGCGATACCCCGATGATGAAGTCCTCGAGTCCCGTAGGGCCCCCATTGTCGAGAAAGGCGTCGGCCCAACCATTGAATTTATGCGCCGTCGAAAGCGGGGTTCGGAATTGCGCCCGCCCATTGTTCGAGCCGAGCTGCTCATAACCCGCAAACACCTTCCCGAGTGACTCCTCTTTGAGGGACGCTTCGCCGTACCAGTAATTGGCTTGGTAGCCGAGCGGATTATTCTCCCCATCGACTTGGTAGGCGTAGGAGCCTGTGTACCCAATCGACAGATCGTCGGCGACGGGTTGACTTCCCACCATGCGAACCCCGTAGGTCGAAGAAGAATTGACGCGGGCGGTGCTATTGCGACCGGAGAAATCGAGTAGATAGGCAAATGCGGTCAATGTGGCGCCTGGGAGCCCGGAATAGCTGGCCCTGAAGAAGTGTGAATCTGAGTCAAAATCGCGGCGTTGATTTGGAAAAGTTGCCGACGATCCATCTCCAAAGATCCCGTGGACTTTCCAGACGTAATAGTAACTTAAATCGAGTTCTTCACTCGGACGGTGCGACACTTGAAAGGCGTCAAAGGTCTGAAAGTTCTGACGCCAGACTACATTACCGACAAAGCGCATATCGTCGAGGACAATCTGCTGCCGTCCGACCCTGAGCGTGGTTCTCAGAGCTTCCGACTCATAAGTCGCCTGAATCCGGTTGAGCTCGGTCGCTTCGGGGTCTGCGATCACGGTGCGGTCGTCTTCACTGTTGAGCCCCGCGGCATTGTAGAGCGACTCGTTGAACGAACGAAAGCGCAGAGTTGTCCGCCTCTCAGGATTTGCTTGGTCGACCACGGTGACGCAACTAAACTAAATTTCCAACCGTCGAGGATGGGCGAAGCGCCCATGGGGATAGACATGTCTGCTTGAGTAGGGAGACTGGCATGAAGTCGTTGTTTGTGGCTTTGGTGATATCGCTACTGATCATGGCTGTCTTGATTACTACCACGACGTCTCCTTCGCGCCCCTCTCCTCTTCTAAGAGAAACGAGATACTCTAGAGACGCGATGCATCCCACGGCTCGAGACTCTACCCCCAGTGACTCTCCCTCCTTTAGAGAACTGGTTCACCAAACTCCCAGGGAAGACCAGGCAGACCACCAGCACCAACCCGCTGAAACTATCCTCACTGTGACCGGCCAGATTACCGATGCCAACTGTGGGAGCCCGATCGCGGAAGCGAAGATTGGACCGGTCTGGGGGGTAGAAGAGGGCGTCGTTTCCGATACTGAGGGCTTTTACTTGTTCCACGCACCAGCCACGAAGCTCATCGTACAAGCGGAGGGATACTACCCGGAGTTTCTCGAGCTGCCACGATTCAGTAACCCTGCCGAGCCCATCCCGCCAAAAGATCCAGTCCCCTTCGATATCAAACTGGTCCCTAAACTCACCGTTCGGGGGAGATTCGTGGATGCCGCCGGGGTCCCGGTCGCCGGAGTGCCATTGGAAATTCTCTATCCCCCGGGGCAATTTGCCCCGGCCTTTAGGGTTGTGTTCAAGGTCTACTCGCACGCGACAAAAGACGGACGGTTTGAGCTCTCATTAGCGAGTTCAAATCCCATTCTTACCGCCAAGGCCGAAGGTTTTGCGGAACAGAGCATTGCTCTCGAAATCGACTCCTCGCGAAGCGGAATCATCGAGTTGGGGGAACTCGTCCTCCAAGAGGGGCTCATCCTTGCAGGGACCTGCCTCTCCGAACGTGGAGGCGAAGTGATTCAGCACGGCTGGATAACATTAGCCTTCGTCGAGGATCTCAAGGGAGGCGTCTTCGACCCGACCTACGCGGCAATCAGGAAGGAGATTACCGACGGACGGTTCGAATTTCAAAATCTCGCGGCGGGTCTCTATGAGATCAGTTACTCGGCCGATCACCACGGCTTGTTATCGACTCAGGTCTTGCAACTCAAAGAGAGCCGGTACGACCTCAAAGTCGCCATCCCCGACTACTTAAACTTCGAACTCCAAATTAAAGATCGACGCGACCGCCCTGTTTCCCGGGCGAAGATATGCCGAGGCACAAATGGCGAATTTTACGCCGATTCTCAGGGGACGATTCGGTTCGAGGTTCCCATCTCTTCGCTCGCCGTAGTCATCGAAGCCGAGGGCTTCCAAAGCCAATCGATTCCACTGGGGATCTTGATGAACAACGAGGATTCAACGGTTGTATTGAACGAAGACCGGCGCGTGGCGGGGGTCATCGTTCCGAGCTCCAACCTCGATCCCCCATCGCTCATTTTGAAGATCCTCAAGGGCTCCTCGCCTCAATCAGGGGGCAAGCAGGTCTCCTCTTGGCGCCGGAGCCGGACGATCTCTCTCGAAGAGCTCGCCTTCGAATTCCCGGCTGATTCCACCGAGATGCTAGAGCTTGTCGTAACGGGCCAAGACTGGGTCTTCGATAGCAATGGTGAACCTCAACTCTACCAATGGCAGGGCGCGCTCGAGAATGTTCAAGCCCCAGCCGAAGGACTTGTCATTCCGCTCAAAAGCATCCCTTTCGACCGACGCCTCGCTGTCGTTCTCGAAGACGCCTCGGGCCCGCTCTCCAATATCTCGGTCCAAGTCGAAAACACTTTCTTCTCGAACACCACGCTGACAGATAGCGAAGGCCGAGCCGAGTTTGACTATCTCCCCGCCCAAACCCTTTCAGTATCCGTCTGGCGATTTTTCAGTAGTGGTGTAGTCGAGACAGAACCATTCGAAGTCACACCCGACGACCAAGAGATTCGGATGGTTCTGGATACCCGGTCGCCGAGGTCAACAGGGTCGAGATCTGAGCTCGTTGAGTTCCGCCTCGACGATTGGCCGGCTCAACCCACTTTCCGCATTCGGTATCTTGTCACTGAGAAAGGTAACCCTTGGCGACGCATCGCTCCCGTTACGAGTGACGCTGCTAGCCGTCCGTACGAAACTCGACCAATCCGCCGGTAGAGTGCGTTCGACTTAAGCCGCGTGAGATTTGGTCGCGCGGAGCACCCGAGCCGGGCGCCTTATGAATATTTGTGGCAAACGGTGGAAGTCGTTCCCACACCCCGGCCTCCCGCACGGCATGGAGTTTCGGGCGGGCTGCTAAGAATCGACGCAGCAGATAGCCCCTACCGATAAGTGGAGGCCTGCTGAGCCTATGCCCCATGTCTACCCTTGGCGCTTGGCGAGCTTGGTTTGGATCTCGTCGACTTTGAGTTTGGTGTAGTCGAGGTCGTAGCTCTGGTCGACGGCTTTGAGGACGCGGTCCGAAAGGGTCTTCCTCAAAAGGCCGAGGAAACGCGGAGGAGCGATGAGAGTAGCGGTCGAAAAACGATGCTCGTCGAAGCCGCGCGTGAGCTCCTCGTCAAGGATCCGCGCAAAGGCCTGCGCCTCGACCTCTTTGGGATCGGTCGGAGGCTCCATGTTGGGAGCGACCCCTGAAGGGCTACCGATCTGCTGGACCGAACCGGGCTTGTCGGTAGTGAGGTCGCGGCCGTGAGCACGTGCTCCGGGGTGGTCAAGTTCGTGGATGAGTTGCCACTCAGTATCGTTCTCTTTGACTTCGAATACACGAGCACGACTCGCGTCGCAGACGGTTATCCAGCGCGTAGTCATCGTTCCTCCAGATCGTTGAGGGGCGTTACTAAAGAAGATCGAATCAGTCAGCGACGATACCAGCAGATGTGCTGATCTTCGATCGGGACCCGAATATCACTGTAGGCGGGGATCACTCTCGGAGTGTAATGGGTCGCGGGCCGACTCGCCGAAACCGACGCGGTAAAAAGGTAAGCGTTGGCCTTGGCCGGGGTGGCGGCTTCGAGCCGCATCGGAATGGGCGCTACGCGCTCGCCATTTAAAGAGTCAGCGTAGAGTTCGACCTGAACGAGATCGGGGGTGAGCTGCCCGAGGTGAGCGACGACCTCAAAACTCCACTCGTGTTCAACGCGATCGACCTTGAGGGAGGTGAGTTTGAGCGCGCTCCACTCGGTCACTATTCTCTCACGTAGTTTTGTCATCTCCGAAGAGAAAGCTCGCTCGGGAGCTATTCTCGCTCGGTAAACTTGGCAAGCGGGGAGATAGGCTTGCTCCACATACTCACGCACCATCCGATCGCTCGAGAACTTCGCGGAGAGACTCGTCATGCTGGCCCGGATGCGAGCGACCCAGGCCCGCGGAATCCCCGACGCGTCACGATCGTAGAATTCGGGGATTATCTCGTTCTCAAGTGTCTCGTAAAACTCGAGCGCTTCGTCGGGATCGCCTTCGCCCCAGTGCTCGCGACCGCCTCCAAGCGCCCAACCAAACTCAGGGGAGTAGGCTTCGTCCCACCATCCGTCGAGCACAGAATAATTGAGCCCCCCGTTGATGATCTGCTTCATCCCACTGGTGCCGCACGCTTCGGCGGGCCGCCGCGGATTATTGAGCCAGACGTCGATACCGGCGGCGAGCCGATAAGCGAGCGATATGTCGTAGTCTTGAAGAAAAACGACCCGGCTATCCACGTCGGCCCGACGCGAGAACTGCGCCATCTCCCGTACCATTCCCTTGCCGTGCGGATCGTTGGGATGCGCCTTACCCGCGATCACAAATTGCACCGGCCGCCGCGAGTCGGTCAGGAGACGAGCGAAGCGCTCCTTGTCGTAGAGCACCAAATTGGGTCGCTTGTACTCGGTGAACCGGCGCGCAAATCCCAAGGTGAGCCAGTCGGGGTTGAGAATTGCCTGAGCGCGCTTCCACTCGTCTTCTCTAGCGCCACTCTCACGAAGTTGCCGCGCGTACCGCGTCCGTACGTAGTCGACGAGCATGGTGCGCGACTGATGTCGAAACGACCAGAAGTCCTCATCGTCGACATGCGCTATCGACTGGGTCGATCGATCGAGATCGTCGAGCCAGCTCGAATCGCGCCCCGGACTCTTCTGACACGCTTGACTCCAAAGCGCATTGGCCGGGGCGGAATCCCAGGTCGGCATGTGCACCCCATTGGTCACATAGTCGATTGGGACCTCGGATTCGGGCCAGTTCGGAAAGATGTCTTGAAAGAGTCGCCGACTCACGCGCGCGTGGAGGCGGCTGACTCCATTGACGAACCCACATCCGCGGACGGCGAGATAGGCCATGTTGAAAGGCTCACGGCGATCGTTCGGGTTCTTACGGCCGAGCGCAAAAAAGTTGTCGAGACTCACTCCGATGTTCGCGACAAATGGCCGGGCATAAGTCGTCAAGAGATCGGGATCAAAACGGTCGAAGGCCGCCTCGACTGGAGTATGGGTCGTAAAGACATTTCCGACCCGAGTCGCGTTGAGCGCTTGTCGTACCGAAATCTGATGCGTTTCGGCAAACCGGCTCGCGCGCGCGAGCACCGCGAACGCCGCGTGCCCTTCGTTGAGGTGACAGACCTCGACGGGTATCGCGAGCCGCTCGAGGAGTCGCCAGCCACCCACTCCAAGAACGATCTCCTGCAGGAGCCGTTTCTCTTTGCCTGCGTCGTAAAGTTGCGCGGTGATCCCCCGGTCCCAAGGGCTATTGGTGGGATCGTTACTGTCGAGGAGCAGCAGCCGAACTCGTCCCACCTGAGCCTCCCAGACTCGCAGCTGTAATGCCCGCCCCGGGAGCTCGAGCCGAATCCGAACAAGCCCACCGTTTGGGTCGGTCACGGGGCGGATCGGCAGCGTGGACGGGTTGTTGCTCGGGTGAGCTTCGAGCTGGTAACCGTCGTCGGCCAGTACCTGCCGAAAATAGCCCTGTTGATAAAGCAGCCCGACCCCGGTGAGCGGTACCCCGAGATCACTCGCGCTCTTGAGATGGTCTCCAGCCAAAATCCCGAGCCCACCCGAATAAATCGGTAGCTCTTCGGTGAGCCCAAACTCCATGCTGAAGTAGGCGACTCCGCGAAGTGCTTCTTCGCCGTGCTTCTTGCTGTACCAACCACGATTTTTCAGATACTTCTGGCGTCGCTTGACGACCGACTTGAGCTCGGCGACGACGTCCTCGTCGCTCGCGAGCTCCGCGAGTCGGTCGTAGGAAGCCGTCGCGAGGACCGCGAATGGGCTTTCGGTCGATTCCCACACCTCGGGCTCGATCGACTGCCAGATGCGCTTCATGGTTTCGCTTCCGCTCAAGCGTAAGTCGAAGACGAGATCGGCGAGGGGAGCGAGCTGACGCGGGAGGTCGCGCTTACTAATCATCGAGTCATTCCTCGAGTAGGGGGATCGTGAGCTGATTGGCGAGCGAGCTTGACGAATTCTCAATTGCAACCCAAGCGAGAACGAGTCTCAAGGGGGCAGGGCACGATGGGCGCTATTTTCAGAATCCGCTAAAAGATGAAATAAAGAGAACTGACGTCAGCGGTCGCCTTACTCGAGGGTCTCGACCACTTCACGTAGGATCGCCCCCGAAGCGAAACCCGCTCCGAAAGCGACGTCGACTTCGATTCGACGCTTCTTCCCGCGGGGCGGATGCGCGTGTTCGTCGCAATAACCGATCGGGATCGAAGCGGTCGAGGTATTACCGTAGTTGACGACTCCCTCGGTATAAACCCGCTCGAGATCGACGCCCAGCCGCTCCGCCACCCGCTCGATAATGCGAAGATTGGCCTGGTGCGGATAGACGTAATCGATATCGCTGAGATCGATAGGGTGCTGTGCGGCCTGATTGTAGTTGGCGACTACCCGTCGAATATCATCGACCATGGTTCGAATCGCCACCGTATAGACCTTCGGGCCCTCCATTTCGAGGTAGGCGCGTGGCCCCGCCTGCTCATGGGTAAACTTCTTGCCCGCGCTGTCGTCGAGCTGATTACCGAGGAGCGGTGTCGAATGGAGGAGATCGCCGTACTCGCCCTGCGCGTGGGTGTGAATCGCGAGAATTCCCCCTTCATCGACCTCGCGCATCACGACCGCACCGGCGCCGTCGCCGAAGAGGACGCAGGTGCGCCGATCGGTCCAGTTGGTGATATGCGAGAGGGCCTCCACCCCGACCACAAGCGAAATACGCTCACGTCCGTACTTCAGCTTATCGACGAGGATCTTGTTATGAGCCTCCTCAACCGCGTAGATAAACCCTGCGCACCCCGCGGAGACATCGGAAGCGGAGGCCGCGCGCGCGCCGAGCCGATTTTGAAGCTGCGTCGCGAGGCTGGGGAAGCGAAGCCACGTGTTAACGCCAACGCGGATATCGGAGACCTCTTCGGGGTGGACTCCGGCTCGTTCGAGCGCCTGACGCGACGCCCGCTCGGCCATGTCGAGAATC
Source organism: uncultured Planctomycetia bacterium (assembly GCA_964482505.1). Taxonomy (GTDB): domain Bacteria; phylum Planctomycetota; class UBA8108; order UBA1146; family JAJFFE01; genus CAYZYD01. The sequence continues at coordinate 7,774 of CAYZYD010000113.1, forward strand.
GACTCACTCTTATCGAGGATCCGTCGAGTGCGAATACCAGTGCGCTGAACGATCCACTCGTCGCTGGTATCGACGATCCGCGAGAGAGTCTCGTTGTCGAGCACCGTCGGGGGCAGATACGACCCGAGACCGACGTATCCAATCCGAGGTAAACTCTGCATCGCAGGACTCCAGCTCAATACCCAATTAACTCGACCAGGGGTTCCCTGATGAAGCCCGATCCCGCGGCCAGCCGCAATGGACCTTTGAAAGTTGAATGTCTTTTGAGTGTAATTTTTTCACCGCGCGAGCAGGCCGGGGACCGGCCAGCTCGAGGCCATCCACCCCCCGGGCCGCGCCAAGATAACGCCTGCATTGCATTAACAAAACCCGAGATCCTCGGGCTCGCTCGAATAGGCCGGGGACATTTGGGGAAGAGGGCCAGCGATATCGGGTCCACCTACGAGCCGAGATCGGAGATCCCGGCGCCAATTCTTCGAACCGTTTCTCCGCGGTCACGGCACAAACCGGTAGCCCGCCCCGCGGACCGACTGGATGTGCTCGGGACTAGACGGGTCCTCTTCGAGCAACTGTCTGATCTTACTCACGAAATTATCGACCGTCCGCGTTTCGATTCGACGCGACACGCCCCAGACCTCCTCGAGGAAGGTCTCGCGTGAGATGACTTCATGCGGGCGCAGCGTGAAGAGCTTGAGCATCGCCGCCTCCTTGGCGGTCAACTCGACGAGAGCTCCGTCGGGATCGCTGGCCGAGAGGCGTCTAAAATCGAGCAGCCACTTCCCGTATCTTGCGTCTTGAGTCGACTCACTCTTCTGGGACGGAACGCGATTCCAAACTTCGCGACGCAGCAGCACTCGAATTCGGGCGAGCACTTCGTCGAGGTCGAAGGGCTTGGTGATGTAGTCGTCGGCACCGGCGTCGAGCCCGCCGATCACTTCGCCCGCTTGGCTCTTCGCGGTTATCATCAATACGGGGAGTCGCTGCCCCGCCTTGCGAAGCTCGCGGACCACTTCAAACCCGTCGATCCCGGGCAGCATCACGTCGAGCAGGACGAGGTCGAAGTCGTGTTCGCGGGTCGCGGCCAGCGCGTCTTCGCCGCTCGAGGCGAGATCGACGTCGTAGCCCGAATTCCGAAGGTTGAAGGCGAGCCCGGCCGCGAGGTGCTCGTCGTCTTCGACGCAGAGTATCCGACTCAACCCACCGCTCGCTTTTCCCGGGACGAGGTTTGGAGCGGGAGTTGAACCGAGACGGTGGTTCCGAGTCCGCGCCCGTCGCTCGCGATCGTCACCCGACCCTGGTGCGCTTCGACGATCGAGCGAACCACATTGAGACCGATCCCCATTCCACC
>CAYZYD010000114.1:0-9054 GCA_964482505.1 uncultured Planctomycetia bacterium
TCGAGAACGTACTGATCCCAGGTCGAAAATTTGAGGGGTTCGCGACCTCGAACGACGTCTTGCGAGACGAGCCACGATGCGGGAGCGATATAGGAATAGAAGGGCCAATTCGTCTGGTGGGAATGGCAATCAAAACAGGCAGTCTCGAGAACGGTCATCACTTCGGCCGGGGCTGAGATTGTCTCCGTTATCGGGGGATTATCTCGAGTTACCGGAATGAACTGGATTCCGATGACGAGAGCCAGCCCTCCCCAAAAGAACCGTTTCTTTGTCAACTTCATCGCTCGCTAATCTACCTCTCTTCACGGCCGTCTTGCACTAACTCTTTGAGCAACCTTCTTTGGGTTACCTCTTTGTATTTCCTCTTCTCCCCACCTTTGAAACTTCTACTCGAGCCCTGACAACCTTTCAAGCCGCCAAGACTTATCCGCCGATATTCAAAAGGAGGGCAGGAAGGGCTTACGGTGAGAAGCTGGCAACTCTACATCGTAGGGCTCTGTTCGATCTCGATCGCGACCGCCTACTACGCGCTTCGGCCCGGAGCTCGTCCGTTGCTACCCGCCCAGGCCACGCAATCGCCGCAAGAGCAGGCAGAACCTTCCGAGAAGACGAGCCTGCGGCTCTACCACTTTGCGCCCCAGAGATCGCCGGTCCACAAAGCCGCGTTACTCTTCGCGAAGAGAGCCAAGGCTGATTCGCGAGGCGCGGTCAACGTCACCGTCTACTCGAGCAACGATCAGCCCCGCGCCGACCAAATCGTCCGCCAACTCCAAGAGGGCTCAAACGATATCATCGTCTGCCCCGTCAAGTTCATGAGTCACCTGGTCGGCGAACTCCAAATCCTCAACTTCCCGTTCCTGACGAGAGATCGCGATCACTGCTATCAACTGATCGACGGGAGTTTTGGTCAATCCGTGCTCGGTCGTCTCGAATCGCACGGAATCAAGGGACTCACGTTTTGGGATGGGGGTGCCTACGGGATCTTGAGCCTCGAGGAGCCCACTCGAGAAAACTTGCTCTCGGCCCGCTTCCAGTCGCTGCAGCCCGATCCCGACCACGACCGGTTTCTACCTTGGGAAGTGAACTCGGGGCCACGCCCCAACTCGCTGCTGGTCGGTCGAGTCAAGGAGCTCTTGAGTCACAGTTGGGCTCAACAGCCCGTCCATTTCGTTCCCACCGAACACGGTATCGAAACGCTGATCGTCGCGATGAATGCTGGGGTCTTTAAGAGTCTCGACGTCGACTTGCGTCGCATCATCGGATCGAGCGCGCAGGCGACCCGCGAACGACAGCGTCAACTCCAAGCGACTCGAGAAGAGACCCTGATCAACTCGCACCCTCACGTCACGTTGACACCCCTCCCTCAGGAGACACGCCGCGTCTTACGGCAGCGATCCCTTCTCAAGGTCCAGCCCCTGACAGTTTCGTTTGACGCGGGTCTCTTGGGAATGGCGGAAGAGGTCGTCGACGAAATCTCGAGCCTACCGAACCAAGAGGCGCTTGTGGTGGGGTATAACGCGGACCTCAAGCTCGGTAGTCGAGTGGGAGGACTCTCGATTCTCCGCGGGCTCCAACTTGCTGCGAGTGAGATCAATGAGGCGGGAGGTCTCCTCGGTAAACGGTTAACCCTCGTGGCGCGCGACCACTCGGGGGTGCCCTCACGCGGTCTCGAAAACCTCGAGTATTTCGCCAGCTTGACCAATCTTATCGGCGTGGTCGGGGCAGTGCACAGCCCCGTGAGCGCCGCCGTCCTCGACCGCGTGCACGAACTCGAGGTGCCGCTGTTGATCCCGTGGGCGAGCGCCACCCAGCTGACGCGAAATGGATACGCGACTAACTACGTCTTTCGGCTCGCAATCCCCGACTCTGCCGCGAGTGAGTTTCTCATCGAAAGAGCGACCGAAGAGAGTTCGCGCGTCGCCCTGCTCCTCGAACGCACGATCTGGGGTCGCAGTTGTGAAGGAAGTCTCGTGGCGGCCCTCGCTCGGCGAAAGCTCAACCCGGCCGCGATCTGTTGGTTTCACTGGAACGAGACCGAGTACGACCAACTGCTACTCCAAGCCGAGCGTCAGGGAGCGGAAGTGATTGTCTTGGTGGCAGGCTCACCCGAAGCCGCCGGCTTTGTCCACGCCATGAGGACGCGCACCAACCGGCTACCGATCTACGCTCACGTGAACATCACCACGGGCAACTTCTGGGCGCAAACCCGCGACTCGCTCGAGCAGGTCGAACTTCGGTTTATCCAGAGTCGAGCCGGCGACCGCGAGCGGCGGCTCGAGCTCTATCGGCATTACCTCGAACGCTTCGGCAGCTCGATCGAAAGTGAAGTGGAGGCCGCTCCGAGTGGGTTCAGTAACGCATACGATCTACTCAACCTATTCGCATTAGCGGTAAAACGCGCGGGTTCCGCCGATCGCCGGGAGATTCGGCGCGCGCTCGAAGAGCTCGACGCCTACTCCGGACTCATCAAAGAGTTCGAGGTACCTTTCCGCCCGGATCGACACGAAGCTCTGAGCGCTCGGGAGATTATTCTCTGCCGCTTCTCCTCGTCGGGAGAGATCGAGCCAGTCGCAGATTGATGAGCAGAAGGCCCCAATCACTACGAGAACGAGTTTTTAATCGGTTCGCAGTGATCCTGGCGAGCCTTCTCGTGCTGGTGACGGGTCTCCTCGCCACCACCCTGCACGCCACGCTCAAATCGGAGATGGAGAAGTCTCTCGTCAATCTCGCCTCGCAAAAGATCCACGAGGTGGAGGGGCAACTCTCCTTCTTTAACGAAAAGGTCGCCACTTTTGCCGCGAGTTCGAGGCTGACAAACAGCATCGTTGATGCGACGGGTTACAAGAGTTACCTGCCCCGGCTTCTGAACGAGTTCGCGTCCGACCGCGTCATTACCAATTGCGCTCTCTACGACCACGACGGTCGACCGATCCTCGTCTCTTACGCGAGCCAGGTCGATCCCGAGACGCGCAGCGTGGTCAAACGTACCCTGAGCACCAACGCTTCTCTCTTTCACCTCTACCCCGAAGAGGATCTACTCAAACTCGTCTATCCGGTCCGACTCTACGGCACAGCTCAGGGAGCTTTCATGGCGGATATCCACCTCGGGACACTGGTCCGCCGCGCGCTCTACGTTGGGGACGAAGTCAAAGTTCGGATCAAACTCAACGGTCAATTGGTTCACGAACTTCAAAGAGCCGAGTTCGACGAATTCACGGTGACGATCGCCCCGACGAGTTCGACCCCGATCGCCAAACAGCTCGGGCTATCGCTCGACCTCTCGGTCCCCGTCAGTTCGATCCAAGAACCCATTTTGCGGAGCGTCTCGAGCTTGGTCTCGATCGGAGCTCTGATTCTGATTCTCGGTAGCTTGCTCGCGCGCCGACTCGCGACCAGCATCACCGAACCGATCTCAAGACTCTCAGAAGAAGTTCAGCTATCGCGCACGGCGCAAGTGTCGCTGCCCGACACCGAAGACGAGATCGACCATCTCGCTCGCGCGTTCAACGATCGAACGCTCGCCCTCGTCAGGTCGCAGGAAGAACTCGAGGCGCGGGTCGAGGAGCGGACTCGTGAGCTCAAGGACTCGTACGAGGCTCTCCAAGCCGAGAACCTGCGTCGGATCGAGGTCGAACGCGAAGCGCGCAAAGCGAAGGAGGAGGCAGAAGCGTCATCGCGGGCGAAGAGTGAGTTTCTCGCCAATATGAGTCACGAAATCCGCACGCCGATGACCGCTATTATCGGCTACAGCGAACTCTTGACCGACCCCAAGATCGCCGAGGAGGAGGGCCAGGAGATCGCTCTCTTCATCCACAAAAACGGCGAGCATCTCCTGACGATCATCAACGATATCCTCGATCTCTCCAAGGTTGAGTCGGGTAAGCTCGAACTCGAACTGATCCCGAGTCAAGTCCGTGAGCTCGTGCACGAGGTCTATCAAACGCTCCAACCGGTAGCGCATAACAAAGGGCTCAGCATGACCCTCCATCTCGCGGACCAAGTCCCGCGCGAGTTGATTCTCGACCCAACCCGAGTGCGCCAGATCTTTCTCAACCTCGTCAACAACGCGATCAAATTCACCAGCGAGGGTAGCGTCGACGTCCGAGTCGATCTCGAAGGCGACAAGCTGCGTTTCGAAGTCGAAGATACCGGAATCGGTATCCACGAAGACGAGCAAGATCGACTCTTTAAACCCTTTAGTCAGGCGGACAACTCGACCACGCGCAAATACGGCGGAACCGGTCTCGGTCTCTACATCTCTAACTGCTTGGCCGAATTGATGGATGGAACGATCACTCTCAAGAGCCAAATCGGAGCCGGCAGCACGTTCACCGTGGAGCTCCCGGTGCGCTCGCCGGATGAAGCAAAGAGTCAGTCCGAAACGCAGGTCCCCAAACGGAAGCCCAAGGTCGATCTCTCGGGATATCGAGTCCTCGTCGTTGAAGACGGTGTCGACAACCAGCACCTGCTCAATTTGATCCTAAACCGGGCGGGGGCCGAGGTCGTGATCCGAGAGAACGGACTCGAAGGACTCGACGAGGCCTGGCGCGCCGTCGAGGAAGACGAGCCCTACCACATCATATTGATGGACATGCAAATGCCGGTCATGAGCGGATACGAAGCGACTGGGAATCTCCGGCAGCGCGGATTTGAGGGCCCGATCCTCGCGATAACGGCAAACGCGCGGGCAGAAGATCTCGCCCGGAGTATCGAGGCGGGATGCAACACGCACACGACCAAGCCGTTCAATCGAACGAAGCTTCTCCAGTTGATTCAAGAACTACTTCGGGAGTCGGAGACCGCCTCGAGTCGATAAGGGTTGATAAACCTCTTTCGGCTTGAGGGTAGTCAGAGGTTTAGATCCACCAAGTAGCGAGCGACGCCCCTCGACGGTAAAGCCGCGGCTTCTTCTCCTGCCCGCCCGATTTAAGAGGAGCGAATGACCCGCGCAGCGATTTCGGCCGCTCGAGATCAAGTGATTAAAGGACCGGCTTCGTTGCCGCCGCCCGCGCGGGGGGGACTCAGATTCACCATGACTCCTGCAGTCCAAAGACGTTGCCCAGGGCTCGGCGGCGCGGGTTGAGATCGAAGAGCTCGAGAGTTTGACTCAGGATACTGTTGGCGTCGGGGTAATAGGCGGCTTCGAGAACTGGACTCGACGGAGTCGCCCGATCCGGGAAGCCGACCCGAACGAGTGGAGCTGCAAGTGGCGCGCCCCCCGCCTCGAGCAGACGGCTAGCGATCTCCGCCCCAACCCCGAAACGGGTCCAACCGTACTCAGCCACCACGAGTCGGCCCGTTTTCTCAACCGATCGCGCCACGGTTTCTAGGTCGAGAGGGACGAGTGAGCGAAGATCGATGATCTCCGCCTCGATCCCGTGACGCTCGAGCTCGAAACTCGCTTCAAGTGCGGTATCGACCATCTGCGAATAGGCGACGATGGTGACGTCACGGCCCGAGCGAGCGATTCGAGCGGATCCGATCGGGACTCGAATTCGACCGCGCGGCACTTGGCCGACCATTCCGTAGTGTTGACGGTGCTCGAGAATGACAACGGGCTGTCGCGCTTCCAAGGCACTCGCCATCAACCCGCTTGCATCCGCGGGCGTAGTCGGGGCGATGACTTGAATTCCGGGGACATGGCCAAAGAGGGGAACGAGCGCTTGCGAGTGTTGAGCCCCTTGCCCCCAACCTTTACCGATCACGGCACGAATCACCACGGGCATAGCCGACTCGGGCCCATACATGTCGCCCCACTTTGCCAGGTGCGTGAGGAGTTGGTTGAGCGCGAGTAGCGCAAACTCGACCCGAGCGTGGACGAGGACGGGGCGAAAGCCCGACATGGCGAGTCCCCCCGCGAGCCCCGTCATCGCCTCTTCGGCAAGCGGCGTGTCGAAGGATCGATCTGGGCCGAACTCTTGGTGCAAGCCTCGAGTCGAACCGAAGATTCCGCCCGCGTCGTCGACGCCTTGCCCGAGGACAATAACTCGCGAGTCCTCGCGCATCGCCTCGGAGAGCGCTTCTCGAATAGCCTCGGCGTAGGAAAGCGAACGCGTCACGAGAAAACCTCCCTCAGAAAGAGCGCGGCCTCGGGGTCGGGCAAACGACGCGCTCGGTCGTGGGCCTCTTCCACCTCTTGCTCAATGTCAGCGCGAATCGTCGCGAAAACCTGGTTGCGCTCCGGAGTGGTCGCGGCGCGCGCTTCGAAACGATCGATAGGATCTCGAGAAAGCCACTCGTCGTACTCGGATCGGTCTCGGTAGCCGTGCGCGAGATCATCCCCGGGACCGACGTGGCCGCGTTGCCGGTAAGTCGCAGCTTCGATCAATGTCGGTCCACCCCCGACCAGTGCTCGCGTTCGCGCTTCGGTTGAGAGTCGGCAAACCGCTTCGACATCGTTACCGTCAACGGCGATCGCAGTCACCCCGAGCGCCTGGGCTCGTTCGACGATTCCACCCCCAGCTTGCCGAAGCTCCTGTGAGGATTGAGTGGCATAGCCGTTGTTCTCGCAGATAAACAGCATCGGCAGCCGCTTGAGAGCCGCAAAGTTTAAGGACTCGTAAAAAACTCCTTCGTCGACCGCTCCGTCGCCAAAGAAGACGACCGCGACCTGAGGTTGTCGCTCGAGTTTGAGCGCGAGAGCGGCTCCCACTCCGATCGGGATCGTCCCCGCGACAATGGCGCTCGAGCCCCAATACCCGACCGACCGATCTTGCAGGTGCATGCTCCCCCCGCGTCCTCCCGAACAGCCGGCCGCCTTACCGTAGAGCTCGGCGAAGAAGGCGAGTAGATCCCCCCCGAGCGCCAAGTAAGGCCCGTGGCTCCGGTGCGAAGCGAAGAGTCGATCTCGCGGGTCAAGAGCGAGTGCGACTCCGGCCGATACCGCCTCCTGCCCGATATGGAGGTGGACCGGGCACTTCATCTGCTGCTCGGGATAGACCGAAGCGATCTTCTCTTCCGTCACCCGAATGCGGACCATTCGGCGGTAGGCTTCCGCCGCCCAATCCGGATCCAACGCTTTCATCATCACGTTTCCATTCGCACTTCGGGTCACTCGCAATGAGCCGGTTCTCGAGTGGGACCTCGTTTGACACCTCCGCGGAGCTCCGTTAGATTCGAGTGGTCTATCACGCCCGCTGGACACCCCCCACGGCTTTGCCCGCCTCTTGAGGACCAGCTTTGGAGAAGCTTCTCATTATCAAACTCGGATATTCCGAGACTCTCGATCCCGAGATCAGTCAAGTTTCGAGCCTCGGGGACGTCCTGCGCACGACTGTGATCCTCCACCTTTTCCCCGAAGCCGACGTGACGTGGCTCGTCGACGAAAAGGCGCGTCCCTTGCTCGAGGGCAATCCTCGAATCCGGCGCATCCTCAACTTCGACCTCGCGAGCACGCTGCTCTTGCAACGCGAACGGTTCGATACCGTGGTCAACTTTGAAAAGGTCCCCGGCATCTGTGCGCTCGCGGACTCGGTCAAAGCGTGGCGGAGATTCGGCTTTCGTCTCGACGAAGAGCGCGGTATCGCTGAGGCCTATGACCGTTGCGAAGAGGCCTTCTCGCTCTGCACCGATCCCGAGAAGAAGCGGAAACACCGACAACCCTGGCAGAAGGTTCTCGTCGAAGCGATCGGTGGAAGCTGGGAGGAGCAGCGCTACATTCTCGGCTACCAACCCCAAGTCGAAGTCGAACACGACTTCGGGCTCAACCACGCGGTTGGCTCGAAGTGGCCGACCAAAGCGTGGCCCCGGGATTACTGGGAGAAGACGGCAAGCATCCTCGAGCACGCTCAACAGCGAGTCTCGTGGCAGCGAGGCTTTGACGATCTGTTTGAGTACATCGAGTGGATTCAATCCTGCCGTACGCTCATTACTTGCGACTCGCTCGGCCTTCACATCGCCCTCGCTCTGAACAAACGAGTTGTGGTCCTCTACGGGCCGACCAACAGTAACGAAACCTATCTCTACGGACTCGGGGAGGGTCTCTTCCCCCGCGGGTACGACTGCCTGCCCTGCTTCTCCCCCGAATGCCGGCAGAAGGTCCACTGCCTCAAGACGCTCGCTCCCGAAGAGGTCGCGCACCGCGCCTTGACCGTTCACAGCCGGAGTTGCTCTTCCGTCGCAGACCACGAATCCACCGATTCCTCTCGCCAAGCGCTCGCTAAATGAAGTTGACGTGAGCCGGAGGGTGTTTGATTCCCCAGAGGAATCGATTCACCGCGTCGGGTCGGCAGTTGGGCATACAATGACTCGTGTCGAGCTCACTGGCCGCATGAGCGTGAATGCGCCGAGTCCGTGCGCTATCCCAAACCTCCTGAAAGCCCTGTTCATAGAGGTTGCCGTAGGTGAACTCGGGCTTCTCATAATAAGGACCACAGGTGTAGACATTAGCGTCTGAGAGGACGAAGGCGAAGAACGGTAGCGCAAAACAGTGTTTGTAACTTCGCTCTTGGTAGGTCTGGAATGACTCGCGCCGGACGATCACCCGGAAGTCTTCCGTGGCGTGCTCTTCAGCTGCCGCCACCGACTCTTCGATATCTTCGAGCCGGTAACTCTCTGGCCAAACTCGGTTCTGCTGTTCGGGGTGCTGGATAAAGGGCTTGATCGCGAGGTAGTCGACGCCGAGGTCGCGCAAAGTCTTGGCGAGCGTCTCCACGGTCGAGACGTTTTCGGGCAGCAGTACGATTTGCACTCCGAGCGTGACTCCCCACCCCTCGCTCTCGCGGATCTCGGCGGCGCGCTCCAGCTGTTTGATCACGCGGTCAAAGTGGTCGGCCGGCGCCTGGTGGACTCGCTGATAGGTATCGCGATCGCCAGCGTTGAGGCTGCAACGAAAAAAGGTCAAATGCTCGAGTACGCTGTACGCCTTCTTCTCACTGAGCGGCGTCGCGTTCGAATAGACCCCGCACTCGATACCGGCCTGCGTGGCGGTCTCGAGTAACGTGCCGAGTTCGGGGTGGAGAAGCGGCTCCCCCTCTCCGGCCCAGAGGGTACTCTTCACCCCGAGTCGTCCCATCTCCTCGAGGATCACTTGAGTCCGTTCGGTTTCGAGTCGCC
>CAYZYD010000115.1:0-9043 GCA_964482505.1 uncultured Planctomycetia bacterium
CTCGAACTTTCCGAACAGGACACTAGCAGCCCGCCCGAAAACTCATTCCGCGCGGAGAGCCGAGCATTGTTCGCCCAGCCCACCTGGCGAAACCTCGAAATATGACAACTATGCCTTCGATTCGCCAGGGCGCTGGCCTACCGAGGACAATGGCCTCGAAGCAGTTTTTCGGGCGGGCTGCTGGCTCTCTCGATGACAGAGTTTTAAACAAGGACCTGTGCATTTGAGATTGGATTGGACCGATGAGTTATCAGCTTCGAATACTAATCTGCTTTCTGATACTTTTGACAGGCTTCAACCATGGCTGGGCAGATACGCTCCTGATCGGCTCCAAGGGGACCGAAGTTGATTTACCCGGTAAATGGTTGCGACAGCAATATGTAGAGGGTTTGGGAGAGGACCAATTTTTTTCCGACGAGGGCGCTCGGCTTCTATTTGTCGAGACAGTCCAGCCCTATTTTTCAAAGGAGTCGTTGAGCGCCAACTTAAAAAGGATCCAGGCGTCTTTGGGTCACCGCAGTAAGATTGAAATTGTTAACCAGGAAGATATGCAGTTTCGTAGATTTCCTCACCGTATATGCGTATACCAAGTCTACGATGTCAAGGAGTCGGGGATTGCTATTAGATTCTGCTATCTCATGGTCGCCCAAGAGCATCTCAGTTACCTCGCCATGGTCTTTGCTGGTGGACCTCAGCGTATAAGCAAGGTGAGCGATATCACTGAGGAAGTAATGGAGAATCTGCGATTCCCTGGTCCTGATTCGCAGTGGGCAAAAGATATCGAACCTACCCCACACGACTTTGACGTGGAAGGGGCCTTGGTAGAGCTGACCTACAGCGAACCTCTCTGGGACATCGAGGACTCGGAAGAAGCATTCCTAGAGCTCGAGAGTGTTGCCAACTTGACGTCACTCTATCTCTTTTCATGCAAGAGTAGGCAGCGCGAGACCTTAGTCAAAGAACTAGGGGAGATGTTTGAAGGAGATGGATTCAGCCACGTCGAATCAGCTCGCTTTCAACTCTCAGGACTCGATTGCGAAGAGAATCGGTGGAAACGGAAGGAAGGCGATCACCAAATCTTCTCGCTACTGATTCCTGGCCAAGGTGAGCACTTTATCGAAATGCGATTCGAGTCTTTTGATCCGGAAGTTCTCGCGCGAAAGGGCTGGGAGGAGTGGAAGCGTTCGATTCGGGTTAAGGTGCCTAGTAAGCTCCAGCCTTTTCCAGCTACTAAAGATGTGGCCCCGGCTATAACCATTCCGGTCGCCCCACCTTTTGTGGAGGACTGGCTAGGGTCAGCGAGCTGGTTAGGGACTGCGCCCAACATAAACTTCCGAGGTTGCGTGGTTCGAGGCGATAGTTTTTTGGTATATGGTCGAGGTGGAGTGGAGCGTATCTCTGCTGATCGATCGACGGAGCTTCTCTATCCGACCGACTCCACGCTATACGCCGGCACCGTCACAACCACCGACGAGTATGAGTACTTGATTTGGTTTGGGGAGGATCACTATTACGTCGACGACAATCAGGAGTGGCAGATCGCCAACCCCCGCGGCTTCATTCGAGCTCCTCTGCGGAAAGAGCTGCTACTCGTGAGAAGGGCTGAGGCGGTCGCGGTGCCGGGAATCCGCGGGTTTCGTTCCCGACTTGCGAATGAACGGGTGCGAGTCGACGAGAGTGGCGAGGTACGTTCTCGAGTTTCACTAGCCGGATCGCAGGTAACGTGGCTGGTTGCCTCAAGAAATCTCGATCGAGTTTGTGCGGCGATCAGGCGTCGCGGGTTCGACGGTGGCTCTGGCCGAAGCGATCGACTCGAGCTCTTGAGCCTCGACGCTTCAGGTAAGGAGGAAGATCTCGGGCGCTGGGCTGTTTCGCATATTGGTCCTACTGAATCGGGGTGGATCGTTTCAGGTCAGCCCGCCGGCGCCCGTGAGGGGATTTATTTGCTGGAACCCGGCCGCGAGCCGGAATTGTTGGTCACCGGGCCCTATTTTTGGGGAGTCACTGCCGACGACGATTCTGCCGTGTTAATGGGAAAGCCCTATCGGCCCGCCGAAGGCAGTCACCGTGGTAGTGCTCTCTACCGAGTCCCGCTGGCCGTCTTGCGAGAGAAGGGTGCGCTTACAATGCCCTTTGATTCGCAGGCTCTCAATCAGATCGGAGCCGATGTCCTAGGGAAGACACCCCTTCACGAAGTCTTCGCCTCTCAGGATTCGATTGAGGCCTGGGTTGGGTTAATTCAGGAGCGAGCTCAAGCGCGGTTTGGGCGCACGTTGCCTATCGACGCCGTCGGTCTCGATCGCGCATTTCGTGATGTTTGGACTTTGAGCTCCTATTCGATCGACACTGCGGGTCGCGCGGTACTTTCGGCTCTCGTCTGCCAGGCGTTCTTTGAGAAGGGGGCGGAGTGGCTTCCGGGTGGAAATCTCGAGTTTGGGCTGCCACCGCGCGCCTATCAGTTTTCTTCGAACTGCTACTCCTATGCGGTTTCGCCGGCCGAGGTGCTCTATTCCACGCTCTACGATCCCGAGGGTTACTGGACTCCGGTCTCGACCATATTGAGCGAGGCCGAGGGACGGAAGATTCTTTTGAGCTTTGATCCCGACGCTATAGCGAGTCGGCTGTCGTCCGACCCCGAAACAGAGATTTTTCAATTACTAGAAAAGCCTGACATGGAAGGTGCCCGGAACCATCTCAGGGAATATGCAGAGAATCACTATCTACGCTTCGAAGTCTATCTTCATCTTGGTCAGCGTGGTTTGTCCAATGCGCTGGTCGAAGTGAGCCGCGATTTTCTCGGCGAAGAACCTCTCTTCTTTGATCTTCGAGCGCACCTGAGCGGGCGTTACCAGACGATCACCGCGGAAGGAATGTCTGCGCTTATCGATGACCTCAAGGCCGCAATCAGCAGATTTCCGCAAGAAGCCTCTCTCTACGAGCTACTCGCCGAAAGTTACTTGGCTCGATCTCAAGAGGATGATACGCGTCGGGCCATGATCTGTTTTGAAAAGGTTATCAAGCTCGGGGAATCGAGTGATTACGCCGACTACGCGCGGAAGCGGCTCGAAGAGCTTAAGTAGTAGAGGAGGCTTATCGGCTCTTTTGATGTTGGGTGCCTTGTTTCATAATTTCGTGCTAACTGAGAGACCTTGCCTCTTGCATTTCGAGTAGGGCAACCAGAATCACCATTGGAACCAGGATTACTCTCTGTTCTTGACAAGCAAAGACCCAGAATGGGTCTGTATAGACTTGTGTTTCGACGCCATATGTGCACACTCCGGCTTGGCTGGGGGCTCCAGCAACCGAGAACATATCATGAGTAGGTATGGCCTCTTGAGTCGAGCGGCGTTCGCGCTTGCTCTTTCTGGGATGGACTCACGGATCGGCTGGACATGTCGTAGCGATACCGGTTCTCGACAATACACACTTTGAGTCGCCGACTGGATCGATCAGCAATGGGATCGGTCCTGATTGCTACGCTGGCCTCGATTCGAACGGCTTGATTCGGCGATCGGTCTTTCGATTCAGTCCTGAGGGGATCCCGGCCGGTTCGACGATTCTCTCAGCAGAGTTACAGTTGACGATGACTCAACCAACTCCGGGCCCCGTGTTGTTACGACTGTATTATTCACATCTCTATTGGGGGGAGGGAAGCTTACTCGCTACGAGCGGGGTCAAGAGATTGGATTTTGGATCACTCGTACGCCAATCAGTCGGCCATTCTCAGAATTGCAAATGCGATCTGTCGGGTTAATCCTGGAAAAATCCTCGCGATCTGGACACGATCGCTGACTGAGGCTTTGAACGAAAGGGTCCTATCAACTGACCAAAGCGGAGGAGCTGTGGTCTCAACTATCTGGAAGAAATTCTCGACAGGTAGCTCGCTAGCAGCCCGTTGAAAAACTGCTTTCGATGCGGGAGGTCGAGAATTCGAGCCCAGTGCCTCGGGCGAACCGAAGGCGTATTGGCCATACGTCGAGGTTCGCCGGGGGCGCTGGGCGAAGGAAGCTCGGCCTCCCGCGCGGAATGAGTTTTTCAACGGGCTGCTAGAACTCGCCTTTGAATTCAGCGACCACCTGATTGCGATCTACAACTCACTGGGTGAGATCGTCTATGTCAATTGCGCCTGGCGCGACTTTGCCGACCGGAACGAATATCGAGGTCCGGATTTTCTCGGAGTCAATTTGATCGAGATCGCTCAATCCGGTGCGGCTGCGGGTGCGCTCGGCGCGGATCGAGCTCTGGCCCTATTGCAGGGTGCCCTGAACCGCGCACCGGGATCGACGCGGCTCAAGCTTCCTTGTCACTCAGCTCGTGAGTTTCGTTGGTTTTCTGCATATGTTGAGCCGCTCGATCCGGTTGACCGCCACGCCGCCGCCGTCGTCGGCTACGAGCCAGTGACGAGGGAGCACCTTGCGGGGCGTCCAGCCCGGCGTTTTGAATGCTGCTCTCTCTGCGAACTTCGTCTGCCGCTTCTCAAGCCCGAAGTTCATGAAGTGCCGCAATCGTGGGCTTGCAAACGGTGTGGTAACCGGTACCGCGCTGTCTTTGACGATCTCGAAACCGATATCGCTAACAACGTGGCCTTGATTTCCTCACCGGTTTAACGGGTCGGACAAACAAAGAAGCCCGAGCTCTCCACAGAGAACTCGGGCTTCTCGTCTTTGTGAGTCGCCGGATCGAAACTCAGTCGAATGGCTCCATTCATCAAACACTATTGGATTGTCACGGATGACTCGGGATCCCGGAGGCCGGTGAGATTGGGCGCGCCGAGCACTGCGTGTGTCGCATTGTGCTCGCGGCAAACGCTGGCGGTGGTGACGCGCCGCATTAAGAGTCGCAGTTAAGGGTCATAGCCCGCATTATTCATACGCCCGCTGCTTCTCGCGACGCGGTTCATGAATAATGCGGGGTTGCTAGGGGAGCTCCGTAAACCGAATCGGGTTGAAGTCGATAGTGACCGCAGTTCGAGTTCCGGCTTCGGAGCCGTTCGTATCGCCGACGACGACAAACTCGCGGGCGCAGCCACCTCCGACGGGGAGTCGGTCAACTTGCCAGTCGATATCGGTGTAACTCGCAGAGTCGCTCGCGGCGCTATCGATACTCGCGATCGGGCTCGAGTGTTCGTAGAGAACAAAAGTCTCGCTCCCCATCGCGCGGGTCCCGTCACCCCCCACTTCGAGCGCGTCCATGGTGACGGTCGCGACAATCTGCTGGCCCATCTCACCCCCGATCGAGAGATCGACGGTGACTTCGACCTCAGGGCCGTGACCGTCAAAGTCCGCGTCGCCCTCGCCGACTTGAGGCGGCTGGAAGCGAATCGGATCGACTTCGATCACGCGCTTCGAACTCGTGAATCCGGCCGGAATGCAGTCGAACTCGATCGGATTTGAGACCATCCGAACCCGGGTGTAAGTGCCGGCCTCGATGCCGTTCCGGTCTCCGTAGAAGAAGAGGTCGCGAATGACGCCTGAAAGTCCGACGTTGACGTAACCGGTACCGTCGAGTCCGCCTCCGTCGTAGTCGGGTGACGTGAGAATGATCTGCTGAACATCGGGATCGTAGAAGACGAGATGCTCCTGCTCGCCCTCGGCCTTGGTAAAGTCGGCCACGGTTTCTGTTGCCTCGATCGACATGCGCATCCAGAGCTCATTCAGATCGCGTACTTCGAGGAACACCTCGGTGAACATGTCGGGGCCATTTCCGTCGAAGTCTCGATCGCCGTCGGTCCAGGGGGGAATGAACTCGATCGTCTTCCTGACTTGTTGGGAGCAAGTTTCAATCTCGACGGACGGCTCGCGGACGAGCGTAAACGCTTGGGCGTTGAGACCCCCCATCCGTTGAGCGACGACTTCGAAGGTCCAGATACCGGCCATGCCGGGCGCTCTCACCTGCTCGACGTTATTGACCCGGTCGTCTCCTTCGGTGGCGGCGAGCTCGGGATTTTCGGGATCGGGTCGGAGCGGGTGGTAGATATTGCCCGCGGGGTCGGTCACGGTCAGATCGAGATCATTGACGAGGGTCGAGACGGCCATCGGTGAGGAGCGCGGATCGTCCCAGACAAGCGTGAACTTCTGCGGGGCGGTGCTTGTGGTCTCGAACTCGTTCAGGTAGCAGACGCCGGTATCGACCAGACCCTGGTAGATCACCCGACCCGTCGACTCTTCTTCAAAATAGTCCGACCGTAAGAGCTCGATCGCGGCTTGCGCGTCGGCGCGTCCAAATCCAAACTTGTAATCCGGGCCGTCGAGACCGAGATCCTGAGCCGTGTGGAGAAGCACCGCTTTGATTGTACGTGGCGAGAAGGGTGGAAAGACACCCTCGTCAATCGTGCGCAGCCAGCGCCACTCCTCGATCATGAGAGCCGCGATACCCGAGACGATCGGCGTCGAGACGCTGGTGCCACTTTGGAAGGAGTAACCGTTACCGAGATCGGTCGAACCGATGAAGCCGCTGGCGACGAGATCCGGCTTGAGTCGGCCGTCTCGCGTGGGCCCGTAACTCGAACTGAAGTAGGAGTCATCGGTTCCGGTTAAGGTCGCGCCGACGACGATGCTGTTCTTGGCAGTGGCTGGGCTCGCGATCGTGCCAAACTCTCCGCAGGGCGCCTCTGAGCCTCTTTCGTTGCCCGCGGCGCTGATAACGGGAATTCGCGGCTCGGGCGGATCGAGCGGATCGTTCGGAATTCCGAGTACCACGGTATCGACCGCTCGGGCTGAGAGGGTGTACTCACCGAGTTGACTGCAATCGCGACCGTTCTCGACGACTTTATTTCCGACCGATAAATTGACGAGATCGGTCGGACTCGATCGCCGGGAGTTTTCGACGAGGTCGTCGGGGTTATCGAAGAAGTTGATGTGGAGCCCGAAGCTAAACGAGCGAATCTCCACTTCGGGAGCCATCCCTTCAAACTGCCGCGGTACGCCACCGCCGACATGGCTCTGAATCCCGGTCCCGCCGATCGTTCCCGCTACGTGAGTGGCGTGCGCGCTGGAACCTTCGAGCGGGGATTCAACTTCGATGATTCGATCGTCAAAGTCGGGATGCCCCGAGTCGATATTGCCGTTGTCGTAGACGAGCGCGGTGACACCCGAACCGGTCAAACTGTAGGGGAAGTCGCGGAGCGGTTCGACCCGGTGTTCGAGACGCGCTTGATCGTTAAGCCCTTCGAGAGGGATTCCGATCGGCTCGATAAAGAGGATGTCGGGCTCTTGGGCGAGCGCTGCGATGGCGCTCGGATGGATCGTGATTTGGTAGGCCCGCGCGAAGGAGACCGGGGCGAGGATGGTCGCTCCGACTTCGTCGAGAAAGCTACCGAAGGCTTCGAAGGGAGCTTCTGCCTGCAGGTAGATCGTCAAACCCGCTTGGTCCCCACTCATGATCCAGGGCGCGGCGGCGGCCGGGTTGTTCGATTGCAGCTCGGGTGCGAGTTTGAAGAGCGGTTCAATCGGACCCGCCCAGTAGATCTCGTCGACTCCGGCGAGGAGACCGAGCGGGGCGGAGCCGTAGGCCGAGACGAGATAAGCTTCGCCCTGGTTCGCATCGGCCCCGCCGAGGAAGTCGATCGAGATAACATCGAGCCCTTCGAGCTCGTCGATGATTGCGTTGGTGAGGGAGGTTCCGGGTTCGAGTTGCAGGAGAAAATAGACGACGTCGTTACCGGATACGGTCTGAGCGATACCGAGGGCGTCGACCCCGGCCGGTGGCGTCAAGGCTCCCGACCTGAGCTGAATCATCGGTTGACCGTCACTTGAGGTCACGGTCGCGGTGTCGCTACAGACTTCGGTCCCGGGATCGCTGCTCGGGCAGAGGAGCTGGCTTGTACAGTCGAGCGCATCGGGAGTGGGGTCGTCTCCACAACTCGGGAAGGGCGCGGCCGGGGCGGTTCCTCCCTGGAAGAGGAAGAGGAGAACGAAGATTGCGTCGGCGATGTTTGTCGTCCCGCTGTCGTCGACGTCCGCCGCGCTCTGGCAAGGCGCGACCCCTTCGTTGAAGAGGTAGTTGAGGATGGCGATTCCGTCGCCAATATTCACACCACCGCTACCGTCGAGATCGCCGCGTACGAACTGCGGGGTATCGGCTTGACCGGTCGACCAGCAGATATCGGTCACGTAAGAGTGCGTAGTATCGAGATCGATGAAGGCGATGCCACCCGCGTTGTGAACCGTGATCGCTTGAATCCCCTCGGGACCCGTGGCGGCTATGATGGCGATCTCGTTCAAGTTGGCGTCGTAGGCGGTTGCGACCGCGTCCGCGGTTCGAAGCGTCATAATGACGCTCGTCGGAATCAGGGCGTCGGGGTCCGCGAGGGTGAAATCCATACGGACCGGCATGTCGCCTTCAGACCAAGGGATGCCGAGATCATCCCGGCCGTCGCCATCGACATCGCGAAGGTGAAAGGGCTGTACCCCGAGTTCTGACGTGGCTGGCGTGATTCGGACCCCGCCGAAATAGGCGCTGGCCACGGGGTCGGGGAGGGGCGACGGTCCGTCGCTCTGCGCCCAGCCGACGGTGGCTAACACGATCGCGGCGAGCAGCGATCGAAAGAGTGAACGGTAACTCGACATAACAAAATCTCCTCGGGCGATGCCTCGATGAGTCCTCGGAAAGCGTGGGAGAGATTTCATCCCACTGTCGAGAGACACTGCGATCGGAAGTGGTCTCAGCCGACATGCGATTTCGAGATCGGGAGCGCTCGCGCTTATAGGACCTCGGGTTCGACAATTTGAAAGGCTCTCGTTTGACCGTCTAAGACCGCCCAGCGCACCCCGGAGGGGGTTGCTTTTCCCAAAGGAGCAGCTGCCTTAGGTGTCGATGGCGATTGGGATTAATGCACTCGCCGGGCTTGAATCCCCCGAGACTTGTTCGGTAGACTTTCCCGCTTGGGCTGAGGGCGCTCGAGTGCGCCCTCCGAGAAGGGGTCCCGCGCGTGAGATTTTCACAAGTGGGGTGGTTACGGGATGGTCCTGGGTGGGCGGGGGCGCGACATTCTTCGGTAGCGCCGTTGGAACTCGTAGGGTCTATCTATCTACACGAGGCAGCG
>CAYZYD010000116.1:0-8950 GCA_964482505.1 uncultured Planctomycetia bacterium
GCTGGGCGAAGGAAGCTCGGCCTCCCGCGCGGAATGAGTTTTCGGGCGGGCTGCAGAGTCATTCCGGTTGAGATCAGCAATCGCACGCGCCAAGAGCACGCGCTCGAGCGGTCTTTAGTAGTCCACAGGGCCAGGTTAGCGGCCCGATATCGCCAGGAACAGAAATTCTTGCGGTGGCCTCGCTTCGCGAGCCGACTTTGGGCAGGCTGAAGAGAGACCACCCTTTACCCAGTTGAGGAGAGCGTTGTGACTTTGCACGATCGTGCCGGCCAATCCGCCAAAGCATGCGACCGGATCGATATCCCCCGCCTCGTCTGCGATTACTACTCAGAGCGACCCGACCCGAGCCGCGAGGCCGAGCGCGTCGCCTTTGGGACCTCGGGGCACCGGGGTTCGTCTGAGAGTCGCAGCTTTAACGACGCCCACATCGCGGCGATCACCGCCGCAATCTCAGACTACCGAGCTCAACAGGGAATCGACGGTCCTCTCTTTATCGGCGCCGATACCCATGCGCTTTCCGAACCCGCTCTCCGGACGGCTCTCGAAGTACTCGCCGCTCACCGAGTCGAAGTGATGGTCGATTCGGAAGACCGACCCGTACCGACTCCGAGCATCTCCAATGCGATTCTGAATCACAATCGAGAGTCGGCAAACCGCCGAGCCGACGGGATTATCATCACGCCGTCGCACAATCCGCCGCGCGACGGCGGTTTTAAGTACAACCCACCTCACGCGGGTCCGGCCGGGACCGAAGTCACACAACTCATCGAGGCCGAAGCGAATCGTCGGCTCGAGTCGGGAACCGAGATTCCTCGGATCGCGTACTCGGCCGCCAGGCAAGCCGCGACGACCCACCGATTCGACTACGTCGACGCCTACGTCTCGGGGCTCGAACGGATCATCGACTTCGAAGTCATCCGTAATGCAGGACTCCACATCGGCGTGGATCCGATGGGAGGCGCAGCGATCGATTACTGGGAACCGATCGCCTCGCGTTATCAGATCGACCTCGAGGTGGTCCGTCGCGATATCGATCCGACCTTCGGCTTCATGACGCTCGATTGGGATGGCCAGATCCGGATGGACTGCTCTTCGCCCCACGCGATGCAGAATCTAGTCCGCCTCAGCGACAAGTACGACGTTTCATTCGGAAACGATACCGACACCGATCGCCACGGCATCGTCACCCCCGATGCGCAGCTGATGAATCCCAATCACTTTCTCGCGGTCGCCGTCGACTATCTCTTTCGGCACCGGCCCGATTGGCCTTCCAACACACGAGTTGGCAAAACCTTGGTTTCGAGCGCCCTCATCGATCGCGTCGCCGAGAGACTAGGTCGCGAGGTCTACGAAGTTCCAGTCGGCTTTAAGTGGTTTGTCCCGGAGCTCCTCGAAGGCCGTTCTGGCTTCGCCGGGGAGGAGAGTGCTGGAGCCTCGTTCCTCACCTTTGACGCGCAACCGTGGAGTACAGACAAGGACGGTATCATCCTCGGTTTGCTCGCGGCCGAGATCACGGCTCGTATCGGTAGCCCTTCGCTCGCCTATAAAAAGCTGACCCGAGACCTCGGGAGACCGAGCTATGCCCGCTTCGAAGCCCCGGCGACTCGGGAGGAGAAGTCAGTTCTCAAGCGATTGAGTGCGAGCGACTTCACTGCGCAAGAACTCGCCGGAGATCCGATCACGCAGGTGCTGACCGAGGCCCCAGGCAATCGGGCCCCGATTGGTGGCGTCAAAGTGATGACAGAGAAGGGCTGGTTTGCGGCGAGGCCCTCGGGTACCGAAGCGATCTACAAGATTTACGCGGAGAGCTTTGAGGGACCCGCGCATCTCGACCAGATTCAATCCGAAGCGCAGGCGATCGTGGCGGCCGCACTCAAATCACACGCCGGTTGAGCAGAATGCCCGGGTAGTGCTCAGATCGCCTCGGCTCACTCGGCAAATCCACGCCAGCACCCTCCCCCGCTTTTAACCGTGGCTCTCTTTAAGAAATGAAAAAACAGCGACGGAGCGTCTCGTGTGCTCCACCGCGGTTCATACCGGGGTGACTACAGCACATCACCGAGGCTGAGTTAGAGAGTCTCCCCGCAATCGAGGCTGTCCGGAGTGGGATCCGGGCCGAATGAGATATCGGAGGGGTCGGGGAGCGGGACGAGGCCTTGAAAGATGCGTTCGAGCGTCTGGACGGCGTCAGCGACATTGAGAAGCCCGTCGTCGTTTGAGTCGGCAGCGTCTCCACAAGTCGGTTCATTTCCGCTCGCGAAGAGATAGTCGAGGAGAGCCACCGCGTCCGCGACGTCGACGGTGAGATCTTGGTTCACGTCCCCGCGACGGAAAGAGGCTCGCAAAATCGGTTCGTCAAACGGTGGCGCCGCGCTTGCGACACGCGGATCCGTCAACGCGTCGAGGAAAAGCTCGAGATTTGCGAGCTGGGCTTGGCTGAGGCCCAGCGGCTGCATGAGCGGGTCGAGGTTCGGATTGTCGAAATCACCCCCCGCGTTGTAGAACTCGAGCACTTCCCCCAACGTCGCTTTGCCTCCGTTGTGAAAGTAAGGAGCGCGCAACGCGACGTTACGAAGCGAGGGAACCTTGAAGCGGCCGTCATGATCTGGGTCGCCATCGAGTCCACCTCTCCCCCGGTCTTCACTGTTCGGGCGAACTCCGATATTGCGGAAGGAGTGGTCGGTGAAAGCGCTTCCGGCGTGGCACGGGAGACAGTTTTGAACAAAAACTTGAAATCCGTTCGCTTGAGCAGGCGTGAGCGCCGTCGGATCACCAGCGAAGAATGCGTCGATCGGGGCCTGATTCGGGACCAAGATGCGTTCGTAGGTTGAGATCGCAAAGGCGATCCGAACGGGATTGATCGCGGGATCCCCAAAGGCAGCCTCGAAAAGATCGGGGTAGCTCGGGTTGTTTGCGAGCGCGACTTCCATATCGACACTGAGGGTCACTGCGAGCGCCATCGGACTGGCGGTCTCGAGTTTGTCGACGACGCTCGACCACGTCCGGCCTTCGCAGCCCATTTCATCATCGGCGACGATCGGGGCAAGGGCTTGGGTCTCGAGCGCCGCGCCGCCCGGAATCACCGTGGTGCCGCCGATCGGGTCGACAAAGGGCTGTCCTGCTCGACCGTCCCAAAAGAGCAGCGGAGCATAGGCGGCCATGATATGCGAGGGAGTCTTGCGTCGTGTGACCTGGCGCCCCAGGCCGAAGAGTGAGTCGCTCACTACCGAGCCGTCGCAACTCTGACGTTCGATTCCGAACGAGCCCCGTACGTCATCGTCGGTTCCAAACTGCGTGTCAGCGCCCGGGTGCCGTGAGATATCGAGGGCGCTCCGCAAATCCGAGCCACCCGCAAGGGCCGTGTGGCAACTTCCGCTAGCGACGGTGTCGTCGGCGGAGAGCTGCTCGTCCCAAAAGAGCAGTTTGCCGAGGAGTGCTTTTTCAGCCGTCACGGGATTCTCGGTCGGGACCGGGGGTATCGACAACGGCGGGGGCCCGCCCGGCTGAGCGGATAGAGTCGACACAACCGTATGGCTGAGCAAAAGGACGAGACCGAATCGCACGAGACTTCGCATCGAGGGCACCTTTTATCTCCACATTGCTGAGTTAGAACGAGCCGTACATTATACCCGAGCCCATCAGGACGGATACTTCTCAATGAACGCCAGCTAGGCCTCAACGGACGCGAGTTGGGAAGTCAGGGAGCCCGGGCCGCTCGACCTGACCATTGCGCCCCGCACGGACGGTAGAGAGCCAAGCACTCAGCTTAACCGATTCAAGTGACTTCTCGCCATGATGACTCCCACCTCCCCGACGGCGCCGGGAATGCCGCAGTGCGTCACAAGAAGACCGTGAGAAGTAGAGCCCAAGAGAAACTCGAACCAATCACGGCGCGAGGCCCGTCGCCGACTCAAGGTTATCGCGACAGAACGCGTCGGACGCTCTTTTCCCCTGAACCAGTCATTCGCGAGCAACAAAGGACGAAACCTTCGAGAAGGCAGGTAGAGAGTGGACGGGTGACGATAGGCAACACTCATGAGAGTTCGGTGAGAAGTCGAACCAGCGGGACCAAAATTGTTATCATACGAGCGATCGTGCTCCCCGACTTTGCCATCACCGCCGAACGGAGGTCTCTTGTTAAGCCCCGAAGCCTTGCTCGACATCCATCGGAACGCTCACCAAAACCTCGGACAACTCCTCGCGCACGCAGCTCAATTGAGTTCCGAAGAGCTTAATCGTGCCGTCGAGGGGTTCGGTTATCCCACCGTTCGGCTCCAATTTCACCACGAGATCGGTGCCGAACGTTACTGGGTCGGAGTTATCCTCGGAAAGATGGAGGTTGACGATGACTCGGAGCTCTTCACCGGAATTCCCGAGCTCGAGAATCTCCGCCAATCGGTCTCTGACCAGACCCAATCCTATCTCAAGCAGGTCAGCTCGGCTGAACTCAACCAGCCCCGATCGATGACCACCTGGGGGAACCAGGAGCGTCAGCTCGTGCCGAGCTCGGTTATCTTGCGCACGATCACACACCTCTACCATCACCAGGGACAGATTCTCGCCATGTGCCGCCTGCTCGGGAAGCCGGGACGCGGCTTCGACTATCCGTTGACATAACAGAAGCGAGCAGGAGTGTGCCCAGCGGCCTCCTCTCTGAAAGGACACGATGGTCGATTATCGGGTCACAACTCGCACCGTGCTGCTCGTTCGCCCCACTCGCTTTGGCTTCAATCGGGAAACGGCCGCCTCAAACCGCTTTCAATCATCTCGGGGACGGCGGCTCTCCGAACAACCTGAGGACGCGACCGATCGGGCTTGCCGAGAATTCGATGGTCTCGTCGAAGCACTCGTGGAACACGGAGTGGAACCGCTGATCTTTGAAGACACTCCGTCACCCGAAACGCCCGACGCGCTCTTTCCCAATAATTGGATTTCGGTTCACCGAGACGGATCGCTCGTACTCTACCCCATGCTCGCCGCTAACCGTCGAGCCGAGCGACGCCGTGATATCGTCGCGTCAATCGAGCGCGACTTCAAAATCGAGCGAGTGCTCGATCTCAGTCCACACGAGGCGGAGAACCGCTTTCTCGAAGGGACGGGGAGCTTTGTACTCGACCGGCGATTCGGGCGCGCCTTCGCCTGTCACTCTCCGCGGACCGACGCCCAACTCTTCACGGATTTTTGTCGAGAACTCGGTTACGAAGCGCACTTGTTTCGCGCGGTCGACAAAGATCGAGCGCCGATCTACCACACCAACGTCATGCTGTCGGTCGGTCGCGGGTTCGCGGTAGTCGCTCTCGACGCGATCGAAGATGAGACCCAACGCGCGGCGCTTGCTCGCACGCTTGAGGAGGGACGGCGATTGATCCCGCTGACGCACTCCCAGATGAAATCCTTTGCGGCCAACATCCTCGAGCTCGACTCGAGTCGGGGTCCGGTTATCGCGCTTTCAACTCGAGCGCTCGCGGCCTTAACCAAGCCGCAGCTCGCACAACTCGAGGCTTGCGCGACGCTCGTCGCGGCACCGCTGGATACGATCGAGACGATCGGTGGCGGCGGTTGCCGCTGTATGATTGCGGAGATCTTTGCCTCGAAGCGAACCGACTCCAATTAATCGGAGTGGGTATCGCGCGAGCTTTCCCGGCTGATCGCGGCGACGGGCTCGACAAAGTCGAGCAGAATCGCTTCGAGAATCTCTGGACGCTCGATCGTTGGAACGTGGCCACACTCCTCGATAATCTCGAGCTCACTGCCCGGAATCGACTCGACAATCAGATCGATTGCAGGCCGTCCGATCGCATCGTGGTCTCCTTGAATCACAAGACAGCGTCCGGAGAAGTCCTTGAGGCTTTGGGAAAAGTCGTATTGGAGGAGCGCCGGCGTCATCAGGCGAAGGACGTGGGGACTAAAGGTCTCGGGGGCGAGGTCGGCCCGGAGCCTCTCGACGTGGCGGGGCTCAAAGACGTATGCCGGGGCTTGGGCTCGATTGGTAGCGACGATGAGATCCGCCATCGCGTCGAGTGAATCGTCGGCGGGTCTCAAGGAACGCAGCTCTTTGCGCTGCTCTTTGGTGAGACGCCGCATGATGTTCTGGTTGAACCCCATCCAAAAGTCCGAGCGGATCCCCGCCGGGCTGATCAAGACGAGCGCGCTCACTCGATCGGGGTGCGCTGCCGTATAGGCCATCGCGAGCAACCCGCCCCACGAGTGCCCAACCAAGTCCCACTCGTCAACTTGCGCGGCGATGCGCAACCGTTCGAGATCGTCAACCGCCTGCTCGATCGTCCACTCTTCAGGATCGTCGAAGTCTCCGCTGGACTGTCCCGTGCCGCGCTGATCGGGAAGCAGGATTCGTCGGTGGTCGGTCCAAACGCGGGCCGTCTCGAGCATTGTCTCGCCCGAAAAGCCGGGACCGCCCGAAAGAAAGACCGCCGTCGGTCCTCGTCCGAACTCTCGCACAAAGAGCTCCGCTCCCCGAGCTAGCCCCACCGTGTGTTCCTTGACTTCACGAAACGAGAAATCGGGAGCTTTCGTCGTTTCTTCGCGCGGTATAGCGCAACTCGAGAGGAGAAGGGCAAAGCCGATCGCCCCCGCCTCGAAGATTCGACAACTCATCAGGCCTCCATGATCGTCGGGTTCGTCCACTTGAAAGTCGGAGAGGCTACTGCATCGAAGCGGCCTGGTTGGATGAGAAACTCAAAATGAAAGACCGAGCGCGAGCGATAGCCCTCGGCCCGGTCGAACCAAGATATCTACTTTTGTGACACTCTCGGCCTGGCATGAGTCACGAGCCCGTGACTCTGAAGCCGCAGGACCCCGCTCGGCACGACTGCGCGGTTAGAAACTCAGAGACGGATTGGGAGTCTCTGTCACTCGGACACCTTCGGGAATCAACCGCCAGCCCTGGCTTCCACCGCTGGTTGCGAGCGTCCCGACCGCGAGGCAGCGGTAGGATTGACTCTGGTCGAGTTCAATCGAAGTGGGCAGGGGAACCTGGATGATTTTGTCATCGACCTTGATTAAGAGCTGGTGGGTTTTCTTTCCTCGAAGCCGGACCAGCTCCCCCTCGAGCGCGACTCTCTGACCGGCCTTGAGGGTCGTTTGCGGGACGAGCGTCGGATCGATCGTACCGATCTCGTGCGTGACGTGCCGGCGCGGAGTCGGCTCTTTGAGCGTCACCGAGGTTGCGAGGAGACGGAGCTCGACTCGATCCCCGACGATCGCCTCGATCTCCTGGGGCGACTTACCCGCGTCTTCGGCGTAGTGACGCCGCTCCTCCTGCGAGACGACATCTTTTGATAGTTCGCCCTCAAGCTCGACCTCGTACCCGATCAAGTTTCGCGGCATAAAAAACGAGTAGTCGACAAACCGTACGAAGAGGTCGTGCCGACCCTCACGGATCCGCATCCAACAGCCCTTCTTGGGACAGATCGAAGTGGTGACACCGCGAGTGCGACAGGTCATCTTCATCGGCGTACCCGAGGGACTCGACTCGGCGCGTTGGTAGAGGCTCGCGAGTGGAATGATCTGGTTGAGCTGCGGAGTGCGTCCGTAGATCGCCCCGCGAGATCCAGCCGCGGCGACGGGTCGCGCGAGCCCCTCACTCCACTTTGCGTCGAGCGACACCGCGGGTTGCGAGGTCGGGCGACTCGATTGAGCGTAGCTAGTAGCAGCGAGAATCAGGACGCTGACACCGGTGAGAATCGTCTTCACGATGACTCCTAAAATTTGTTTGGATTCCGGGTGGGTTGAGACGAGCCAGAAGCCCGTGATTCTAGCCGGACCCGCGGCGACGATCAGCCCCAACTGAACGAGAACCGATCACTTTGCAGCACGCTTGGCCTTTCGCTTGGCCCAAATTTCTTGTGCGTGCTTGCGCATATCCTCAACCGAGTCGTATTCGTCGACAATCTCGAGCCCGAGAAGCGTCTCGAGGCAATCTTCGAGCGTCACGATCCCCGTAAACCCACCGTACTCGTCGACCACTGCGAAAAGGTGCTCGCCCCGTTCGACAAAAGTCTCGATCGCGAGCCAGACTCGCATCGATTCGGGCACGCGGTGGATAGGCTTTTTGAGTTCCACCAAGCGTAGCCCGCCCCGACCTTCAGCCTTGGCTTCGAGGATCTCGTAGCGCGAGACCAGGCCAGAGATTTCATCGACCGTGCCCTGGTAGGTGGGGATCCGCGAGAAACGGAGGGCGGCGTTGTTGTCGATCACTTCGCTTATCGTCGACGTCTCTTCGAACGCGAAGACGACAGTTCGAGGCGTCAAGATCTCGTGGACGGTGACGTCGCGCAGTTTGAGTAGATTGCGGATCACATCGAGTTCTTGCTCGCTCAGATTACCTTCGCGGCGGCCGAGCTCGGCCGCCATCTGGATTTCGTCACGAGTGAATTGGGGTCCCTCCGAAGATCCACCGATGAGGGCCGCGAGACGTTTGAAGATACGGACAAATGGGTAGGTGATGAGAATGAAGAAACGGATGCCGTGTGCGACAAACGGAGCGAGCCGCTGCCAGTGAGACGCTCCGAGGGTCTTCGGAATGATCTCGGAAAGGACGAGCACGAGCAGGGTGAGGATCGCAGAGCCTACCGCGACGTATCGATCCCCGTAGAGCTTGAGAACTTCCGCCCCGACCCCGGCCGCCCCGATCGTGTGCGCAATCGTGTTCAGAGTGAGGATCGCGGCGAGGCTGTCTTCGATATTCTCGCGCAGACGCCGGATCAACTCTCCACTGCGGTGCCCACCCTGAATCAAAGACTCGGTGTAGGTCGGGGTGATACTCAACACGACCGCTTCGAAAAGCGAGCAGAGGAACGAGACGCCGAGCGACAAAAATAGGTAGATGGATAGCAGCATAAGAGTCGACCTCTGTCAGGGCTTCGGGTTCGGGTCAGGCGGCATCATGACTCAGCGAACTCAAAAAAATCGCGCCGGCATGGAGTTGGGT
>CAYZYD010000117.1:0-8938 GCA_964482505.1 uncultured Planctomycetia bacterium
GCTCTGCGACGGATACTCTGTGTGAGGATCTGGATGAATGTGACGAGGCCGGCGCTTGCGTAGCCGATAATGGCCACGACTCGGAGCCACGTCTGTCCCTCGCCCTGCTGATCGGCGAGTACGAGGAGACTCGAACCGATGATAAGCGAAGCGACGAGTACCGCGCTCGAGAGGTTGACGGCTGCCCGCTCGACAACTTGCGTAAAGCGGTCGAGGCCACGGTGCTCGAGGACGAGAGACATCTGCTTTTCGCGGACACTGCGAAACAACTGGCTCAGATTGGCCGGCAACTCTTCGACGAGTTTGAGATAGCTTACGACGCCGCGCATCACACGACGACCGAGGGCGGACGGTCCGTAGCGCTTGCGCATCAACTTCTCGACGTAAGGCTGAGCGTAGTGGACGACGTCGAACTCTGGCGCGATTTGCTCGCCGACGCCTTCGATCATCGCGATCGCCTTGATGAGGTAGACGAGGTCGGCTGGACACTTGAGCTCGTGGGTGCGGACGAGTTCGAAAAAGCTCTCGAGGAGTTCGCCCATTCGCAAGTCTTTGAGCGAGCTCACCTGGAACCGGTCGATAAAAGACCAGGTATCGACGCGGAACTGCCGTTCGAACGCTTTGGCCGAATCAGCTCCCGATAAATCGATCGCGATCTGGACCACCCGATCGAGGTCGGCCTCGGTCGTCGCGAGAAGCAGATCGGCGAGGCTCGAGGCGGTATCGGGATCGATATGCCCCGTCATCCCGCAATCGATAAAGCCGAGTCGACCCCCGGGCAGAATAAAGACGTTGCCCGGGTGCGGATCCGCGTGAAAGAAGCCGATCTCGAGGCACTGTTTGAAGACGACCTCGGCCCCGGTTTGGACGATCCGAGTGCGCTCTTCGGCACTGCGTCCTTCGATCGAGTAGTCGGCGAGGAGGGTGCCGCGCATCTCTTCCATGCAGAGGACGTTCTTTGTCGACGCCTCCCAGAAAATTTTCGGAAAGGCAACCGAGGGGTTGTCGGCGAAGTCGCGCGCCATCCGATCGGCGGCATAACCCTCCCAGGTCAAATCGGTCTCGCGTTCCAGGGCGCGCGAGAATTGGTTGACGACTTCGATCGCACTGTAGCCAAACCGGCTGAAGTGCTTCTCACCCAACCCGGCCAGTCGCCGCAGAATCTCCATGTCGGAGCGAACCAGCTCGCGGATCCCAGGGCGCAAGATCTTGAGACAGACGGACTCGCCTGTCTTGAGTCGAGCCCGGTGCACTTGCGCAATCGAGGCCGCCGCAAATGCCCGCTCGTCGATCGACGCAAAGACCTCGTCGGTACCCTCGGGAAACTCGGCCTCGAGCATCGGCAGCACCGATTCCCAGGGGCTCGGCTCGAGTCGAGTTTGCAGCTTCTTGAATTCCGCCGCCCACTCAGAAGGGATCAAATCAGGTCGGGTTGAGAGGACCTGACCGAGCTTGATAAAGGTCGGACCGAGTTCCTCGATCGCGTGGCGGACACGTTCCGCTTCGGTGAGCTTCTCGACTCCCTCCTTCTTTGAGAGTCCGAAGAACTGCCGACTGTGGTGAAAGGCCTCGTAAAGCCCGAGGTCGCTGACCAAATCGGCAAAGCCGAATCGAATCTGAACGGTTAGGATACGACGCACCCGCTTGGCAGTGCGTAGTGCGCCTCCGATTCCCACTCTTGCCATTGGTCTGAACCGGTCTCTCAACCCGAATTGGGTGATTTGCGTTTCGGCCCGGTTCGTACCGAACCGGCGTCGTCCAGGCGCCGACCCCCAGATTTAAATCGCTAACAAATACTGAAACAGGATCTTGCGCGTGCAGACTAACGGCGGCCACGAATTTCTCAACCTCGACGACACCGACGGAACCGCGCTGGTCCTTTTGATCCTCGCCGGCGTTGTCATCCCCGCGCTCGTCTTTTTTATCGTCCGTCAATTACGCCAACCTGGAGTGGCCCCACGCCCCGAGGGGTCGAGTCACCAACCTCCGGAGAATCAACCGTCCCCAACCGGGCCTCGCGAGGACCGCTGATCGCGAGTGGCTCGAACCTGGCCAGATCTGCAAGCCTATAAACTGTGCTGGCTTTCCAGACAACTCGGATTTCTAGGAGGCGTCCTGGGCAGGCGATTCGGAGGTGTGCTACTATCTCGAGTTCAATGGGCTCAAACATCGACGCTTGTCTCAAGAGCAAGAAGAGTTCGCAGGCCACGGGTGCTCGTGGGAGTTTGCTCTTCTTTTTGATTTGTTTATCGAGACCGCTGAGTTACCTGCCAGGTTAGCGGAGGCTGCTCGCCAATCAATCCAGCGGGTGCACCCGAAGGGTGTGACCGGCCAACTTGAGACTCGGACTTTACGAGGAGATCACGAATGAGGAGTTCTCTGGTCATCGCTCTGACGACTCTCGTCCTGTCGCTCATGACAACGACGGCGAGCTGGGCGCAATTCAATCCAGTACAAATCGTGGCCGAAGATACAACGTGTAGTCAGCCCGACATCTTTCTCGACGGCGCCGACGCTCCGCTCTTCGCCTTTCTGTGCGATGGCAATGTCTTCTTCGGGTCATTGAACGGAACCCCGGATCCGATCACCACGGATAGTCGGAACTCGACCTCGGTGACCCTGACCCGTTCGCAGCTCCAGCTACGGGTTGCGTTCGCAGAAGAAGCTCAAGCGGGTGATCCGAGCAATCGAAACATCCGCCTCGCTTCAAATTCGGGGTCGGGCTTCGGCTTCCCCGTCAACCTGACCTTGACTGCTGCCGACGAATGCTGTCCCGATATCGCCAGCACGGGCCTCAGCTACGCGACCGCCTGGCACGAAGTGGGAAGCCCCGACAACACGATCTTCTTGAACCGCAATTTTTCGGGCGGCACCGTGCCGATCGGCTCCGGAAGCAATCCGAGCCTCGCCCTTTCGCCGACCACTGAGGCCTTCCTCGTCTACGAGCGCGGGGGCGATCTCTACCTCAATACTGAGACGGGCGGCGTGGTCGGGACCGAAGTCCCGGTGGTTCAGACCGGCACCGCAACTCTGGTCGAAATGGATCGTCCCGGAAGCGTCGTCCACGTGCTGCTTCTCGATCAAGGCGATCTCTTTTACACGAGCAACGCCGGGGGTTCATTCGCAACCCCAGTGCTCGTCGCGTCGGGCCCCTTTGACGGCGCCGATATCGCAGCTCACGCAAATGGCGGGTCAGAGGATACCGTCGGCGTCGTTTACTCGACGGCGGGTATGGTCAAGTACACCGCGCTCGAAGGCGGGGTCTTTGGGGCCCCGGTCGACGTCGCCCCTGGCAGTGACCCCACCGTCGACTTTGACTCCTTTGGCTTCCCACACGTCGGCTTTGCCGATAATGGTCAAATCCTTTACGCCAACGCGGTTCCCGTGCCGACGGTCGACTTCACCGCCGACACCACGTCGGGTGAGATCATTATTCAGACGACCTTCACCTCGCAGGTCACGTCGGTCATCAATAGCTATCTCTGGGATTTTGGCGACGGTAATACGAGTACCGAACCCAATCCGGTCCACCTTTACAATACGGTTGGAAGCTTCGACGTCTCCTTGACCGTCTCCGGTCCGGGTGGGTCCGCTCAAGTCACCAAGCCCAACTTCGTCCAGACGAGCCCGCCGACACAGATCTACCGCATCCCCGACATCAATATCTTTCCGGGTCAGCAGGTACAGTTGCCGATCGCGGTGCAACATACGTTGCCGATCGACGGCTTTCAGTTTGCGATCGCTTACGACTCGGCCGACACCGCGATCACCAATTTCAGCTTGCTCTCCACGGCAACCGCGGCTCTCAACCCTGAGTTCATGGAGTTTTCTCTCAATGACGACGGGACGAATGAGTTTTTGCTCGCTGCGGTGATCATCGATTTCATGCAGCCCTTCGACGGCCGCCAACTGATTCCGACTCCGAACACGGTGCTCGCCCTCGTCGAGTTCACGGTTCCCGCCGCGACGCCAGTCGGCGAAGTCTACGAAGTCAATTTTCAGAACGGCCTGGGGGGTATTCTCAACGTCTTCTCGAGCAACGGTGAACTCGTGATTCCCTTCCTCGAGAGCTCGACCCTGACGGTGACCGATCCTCCCAATGCGATCTTCAATCGAGGCGACGCCAACAACGACCTCGGGATCATCAATATCGCCGATTCGATCTTCATCATTTCGTATCTGTTTCTCGACGGACCGGTACCGGTCTGCATCGATGCGGCCGATGTCAACGACGACGGCTCGGTCAACATCGCCGATTCGGTCTACCTCCTGAACTACCTGTTCGTCGACGGCGCCCCCTCGCCACCCTACCCTTTCCCGGCGCGGGGGACGGATCCGACTCCGGACAACCTCGGCGACTGCTAACTACTGATCGCAATCTGTCAAGTAGAAGAACTCCCCTGACGCGAGCGCGTGAGGGGAGTTCTTTTGTGCGCGTGATTTAACGAATCTCGGGACTGTCCTCGGGGGATTGTGTTATTCTTAATCAGTCGCGATGAAGGACGGGGCTTTCGTTCGGCGAAACGTTCAGACACTGGTGTTTGGCGTTACTTTTCCAGTTGTTAGGTTGCCCGATGGACAGATCCACCGAATCACAAATCCAGCCCGGTCCGGTCTGCGGTGTCTGTCCGTTATTCCATTCTTGCAATGCGATCTGCGAGCCGGTCGAAGCGCTGCTCCCGAGTATGGAGCGAGGTCGAGTCGACTCTGAGGATCTCCCTCGGCTCCATATGGGAGTGCGCCTCACCAATGCCCTGCTCGA
This sequence comes from uncultured Planctomycetia bacterium, assembly GCA_964482505.1. GTDB lineage: Bacteria > Planctomycetota > UBA8108 > UBA1146 > JAJFFE01 > CAYZYD01. The sequence continues at coordinate 4,763 of CAYZYD010000117.1, forward strand.
TTCCGAAGAGATCCTCACCGAGCGCCAACGGATCGTCGTCCAGCTCTATTACCGAGAAGACTGCATGCAGAAGGAGATTGCCGAGCGTCTCGGGATCACGCAGCAAGCTGTGATGGACAGTCTCAAGCGGGCTCGTCTCGCCGTCGGCAAACATATGAAGGGCTTGCTCGCAGAAGCCCTCAGCCCCGCCACCACCGCGACCGCGCGCGGACGCAACGCCAATGTCAATTCCGCGACCACTCGGAGACGCTAATCAGCCTCTCAGATAGGGTTAGGAGAGGGCCCGAGTGTCCTCAGAATTGACAGTCTCCCCACCCTCGATATACTCCCGAACGCGCGTAGAGAGTCGGATTGCCTGTTAACCGCAGGGGCCGGTTCGCTACTAGGCCGACTGGACGGGTCGCTTGAGAGCCCTCCGTGGCTCAACCCCCCTCAACTCTCTACGGTTCGCGGCTTGGTGAAGCAGTACACGGCAACAGCCTCTCTGAGGCAGCCGTGGGGGTTTTAGCACATTTCCGGGAATTGGCGCGGTGACGCACTCCTGATGTCGGATTGAAGTGCTATCATCGATTCGCCGCTGCGGGGTGAATCCGGAGTGGGTCGTATCCCTCAGACAGAACTTCCCTCCTGGGCAATATTTCCCGATCCCTCATAACTTTCAAGCGGGGTCTTCGGGCGTGTTCTCCAGCAGCGGAGCAGTAAGAGTAGAGTTAGGAAAGAGCATTCATGAATCAGTGGCACGCGAGCCGAACTCGCCGAGCTGGAGCGACCTCGACGGTTTGTCTCCTAGCGGCCTTCCTCAGCTTGGGGCTGTTCGGGTTATCTAAGACCTCTGCCCAGACTTCACTCTGTGAGCCCGCCGAGATCGGCTTCGGACAGTGCTTCAACTCTGCGGTCTCCCACTTCGGTGTCTTCGGGTTTGCAGCGACCGGGATCATCGTCGACCCGGCTGATTCGACCACCGACACCCTCGGAGTGCTCGACCTCTTCAGCGGAACGCTCTACCGATACGACGTCAATAACTTCGGCCTCGACGAACCCGATACGATTACCTCGCCGATGGGGACCGGCCTCCACTCGGGCATCGCGGCCAAAGAGGACGGGGATAATGATCGACTCTTTTGGCTCTTCGACGCCTCCGGTACCGGGGCGCCGGGTCAGCAGGAAATCATCGTGACCGACGTTCCCGCTCCGGGCAGCTCGAACGCCATGGTTGTCGATATGTTCCCGATCGAATCGCCCGCTGGTGGCTTCGTCGGCGATATCACTTACGACGCTCTTGCTGATACCCTTTGGGCCATCGACGTCGACAACGACGTCTTCTTTCAAGTCTCCGCCGATCCCACCGCGCCCCTTCCGAGTCCGATCAGCTTCGACTCTCCCGGCATCGTCTTCGGAGCTCGGATCGCTTTCGGTCTCTCGATCGAGGCGATTCCCGCCGTCGATGAAATGGGAATGCCGACGACTCACCTCGACGTAGTCTACGGGTTTCCGTCCGATGCTAAAGCTGCTCGAGTGCGCCGCCTCCGTACCGACGGCTCGCAGATTGGACTCGAGTACAATTTGTTGGAAGCGCTGAGCCAGTTCGAGTGGCCGGCGGGAATCGCCTATCTAAGAGAAGCCGGACCCGCCTCGGAAGAAGAAGAGGTCGTCTATGTGGTCGATGCCGTCGATAACCGAATCTTTGAAGTTCCGGTTGTCCCCCCCGCTGCGGCTCGACCCTTCGACTTCACCTGCGAGGCCGACGATTTCAACAATGTCACGCTGAACTGGACCAATCCGGGCGTGGATATCTATACGACCATCTCGATCCTTCGGAATGGTAATTTTCTCGCCGGGCTCACCGCGAATGCTCAGAGCTTTACCGACATGGGCGCGCCCGAGGGGCTCGTCGAATACCAGCTGGAGATTACTCCGGCGGCCGGCGGGGCTGCTCAAGAGACAACGATCTGCGAAGTAGTCGTCGGACTCGGGCGCCTCGGTACCAACGTCGACTACGACGGGACCGAGCCCTTTGCGGTCACTGTCGTCGAGGATGAGACCCTCGGGCTCGACTACGTCTACGTCGCCGATCTCGTCGGCGGAACGATTCAGCGCTACGAAAAAGATCTGACCTTGCCACCGCTCGCCCCGCTAGCGAGCCCGTTCGGCGATGTAGCGGGTCTCGCGTGGAATCCCGATAGCGATCGTCTTCTCTGGTTCTTCCCGCCCGATATGCTTGTCGAAACCGACTTCGACGGGGCCAATCCGGGCTCGGCCGTCACTCTGACGAGTCCGTTTGGAGCCTCGAATCTCATCGGAGACATCACCTACGCAGACGGCTCCTACTGGGCCGTCGACGTCACGAGCAATCGCTATTTCGAGTTCTCGCTAGACGGTTCGAGCACGGCGCAAATCGGTGAGAACTTCTCCTTCCCCAATTCCAATGGTCTCAGCCGCGGGATCTCGTCGGTCGAGGGTCAATTGGTCTTTGACCTTCCAGTGGGCAGTAACTCCTCTGAAGTCGTCGACCGAGTGGTTCGCGTCACCCCGATCAACCCCACCCCCGAACAAGAGATCGATCTCGTCGCCACCACCCGCTCGGGCAAGATCAATGGACTCGCCTACACGAGTACCGGCTCCAATGGGGGCGAGGCCCTTTACATCGCGGCCGGTGACATCGGGCACGTCTTCGAGCTTCGACTTAGCTCGCTCGGGCTACCCTTCATCCGAGGAGACGCCGATCAAAACGGGCAGTACGACGTCGTCGACGCAACGTTGACCCTGCTCTTCTTGTTCATGGGTCAATCCGTCTCGTGCGAGCGCGCCCTCGATGCAACTGACGACGAGGTGGTCGATATCGCCGACGTCCTCTTTACGCTCGATTACCTCTTCGCCGGCGGTCCCGCCCCGCTCATTCCTTTTGGAGAGTGCGACTTCGATATGACCGTCGAAATGGGTCAGCAGCCTCTTTCCTGCGACGACTTCGACTGTCCTTAATATCGACTCGTCGAATCGAAGCCAAAAAAGCTTGGGCTCAAAGCCCGAGCTTTTTTTGTGAAGAGTCAACCCTGAAGCGCGCGATAGAGTTTTGGGAGGCTGACATCGAATCGGTAATCGAGGCCACTGTGGTCATCGTCGAACTCTTCGTACTCGAAACGAATCCCGTGCTCTCGGAGCCTGCGCTCAAATATTCGGGCGCCGTACTGAAGCCGGTATTGATCGCGTCGACCGCAATCGAAGAAGAGGAGCTCGAGACGATCGAGGGCCGCCACAGAATCCTCGAGCATCTCAATCGGGTCCCAACGCTTCCAGGCGCGCCAACGCGCTTCGATCATCTCACCCGTTTCGGGGTCGAATGGGATCCTGAATCCGCACGGCACCGCCGGATCGGGATCGTAGGTCGCCGCCATCGCAAAGAGCATAAGCGCATGGATCTCGCGACCGAGCGGCTTCTGACGTTTCTCAAAAGCCTCGAGGAAGGATTCGAAGGAGCCGTGCTCTCGCAGGGCTTCGATCGCAACCGGGAAGTCGGGCAGGTAGCCGTACTCGAAGTAGAGATCTCCCGAGTGACAAGCGACCGCGCCCCAGGTATCTGGATAGAGCATCGCGTGCACGAGAGCTCCATAGCCGCCCGAGGATTTGCCGAAGAGCCCGCGGTGATCACGCCCAGGGCGCACGGCAAACTCCTTCTCGACGAAGGGAACCAGCTCCTCGACAAGATAGTCGGCGTACCGACCAATCGCGGTGGAATTCAGATACTGATTGCCACCGAGACGAGTAAACGCGTCGGGGAAAACGACGATCGTCGGACCCATCGTCCCAGAGTGGATCAATCGATCGAGACGCTCGGGAAGACTTTCCCCAAAGTTGCGCCAGTTCGCAAAGGCACGTCCCGAACTTGTGAAACCTGCGAGCGCGAAGAGGACCGGATAGTCGCCGCCCGTCTCGTAGCCGGGGGGCAGATAGGTCAAGAGCTCCCGAGTCGACGGGTCACCGAGTGGGTTCCCCTCGAGCACCTTCGACTCGACCCGACGCGACACGACTTCACCGCTCGGCCCAACAAATCCTTGTCGACGCATCAGCACCTCGATCGCAATCTCGGGTATTCTGCTCTCACGTTAACATCGTGAACTGAGCACCACTAGCAGCCCGTTGAAAAACTCATTCCGCGCGGGAGGCCGAGCTTCCTTCGCC
>CAYZYD010000118.1:0-8936 GCA_964482505.1 uncultured Planctomycetia bacterium
TGAAACACTTGGGGTCTCACTCCAAAATCAGAAGATACCGAGCTGATTGTAGGTTGGACCGGCCAAAGTCGAATAGCCCGGGATGATGGTGCTGGGGTCGAGACCAAAGTGATTCTGTACGAGGTCCGCGTAGATAGCCCGGAAATCGGTAAGGTGCGGCAGGTAACGATCGTTGACACCAAGCATATCACCGGCCTGCCAGGTCGAGGGATCGCAGTTGTAGATGTCGCCCGCCACGCTGCCCCCGGCCGCGAGCATCACAGACGCCTCGCCATGATCGGTTCCGACACTCCCGTTCTCTTTTGAGGTCCGACCAAATTCAGTGACGACGAGCACCGCGGTATCCGCCCACACGTCGGCGGCGGGATCTTGAAGATCGCGGGAGAGCGACCTGAGCGCGTGGGCAACCTCGCGCAGCCGGGTAGCGTGGGCCCCGTTGACGCCGCCTTGCGAGGAGTGGAGGTCGAAGCCGCTCGTCTCGATACCGACGGCACGGACGTCGGTCTCTTTGAGCAGAAGCGCAGCTTCCTTGACGCGCCGGAAGAAAGTAAATGACGAACCCGGGAAGCCCTCGGGGTTGGCACTATCGGGATAGGTCGCCCCGCCGTGGGGAAGATAGCTGTCGGGGTCGACCCCTCGACAGACGAGGTGGTCGATATTGCTCGACAGGGTCAGTCCGGTTTCGCGAGCGACCTGGTCGTAAGGAGCTGAGGTCGCGGGTCGACTAAAGACACCGAGCAGTCCCGATCCGAAGTCGCCGTTCTGAGGTCGCGAGCCGAGCAGTTTGAGGTCAGCGTCGGTCTCCCCGAAGTTATAGTCCGCGAGATTGGTAACATGCGCGAGGAGCTCTTCGCCCCGGAAAGCGAGTTGAGTCTGGCTCGAAAGGCTCGCTCCCGCCATCGGATGCCCGGCCAAACTGGGATCGCTGCCGAGGAGACGGTTGACCCAGCCCTCCTCAGAGACGAGGTCACCGGGAGAGGCATTCTCCCAAAACTGCTGACTCGAGAAGTGCGACCTCGACTGACCGGTGTAGCCGATGCGGTGGCAGATCGCGAGATCGCCGGAGTTAAAGAGCTCCAGCAGCGGATCGAGTGCGGGATGGAGATAAGCAAAGCCGTTACCGAGATCGAGTGCTTGGGTCAGTGGATCGATGAAGAGGGTCGGTCGGTTGGTGGGGCTGTATTCCGGGTCGCCGGCTGGTATCACGGTGTTAATGCCGTCGTTACCACCTCGCAGGAAGATTAGCACAAGCTTCTTGGCCGACTGCACGGGACACGTTTGGGCCCAGACTTGCGACTTAAAGAGCGGGCTCTTGAGGAGTCCGAGACCGGTAAAGGCGGCCGCGCCCCCCAAGCTCCACTTAAGAAAGCCTCGGCGGTTGAGATCGTTTGAGAAATTCATGGTGCGCAACCTCTACTGCTGATTACCTTGGGGAAACGAAGCGATGAATGCGACGAGCTTCTCGACTTGAGTCGCGTAAGCTCCCGTACCCGGGGTGAAAGTACTCGGACTCCCGAGGTCGTCGGTACTCAGAAAGTCGAGGCAGAGTTGCCGTTCGGCCGGAGTGTGGTTGCCCTGATAGAAAAGGTCGAGGAAGTAATCGACAACCGCCTCGTTGTTGTCGAGCGAAACGCCAGCCGCCTCGAGTAGCGCCACCACGTCGAAACTTGGATTGTTAAAGAGATAGATACGCGAGCTGAAACGAATTCGCTCGAGCACCTTGGAAGTACCGAGATCGTCGACTTCGGGGAAGCCATCGGGACTACTAAAGTTAAAGGGCAGATGGCCGAGACGGCTCAGAGTCGACCGGATGATTCCACCGGCATACGTTCCCTCGAGCGCGCGCATGGTCGAGAGAATACTCTCCATCGGAGTCTCGAGTTTATTCCAACGGTTCGCCTGCCCCAAAAACTCATCTGAGTAGAAAATTGTCTGAAGCACCGAGCCCAAGTGACCGTCGGTCTCGAGCCAGGCCGCCACGCAGTCGGCGAGTAGGCTCGCGGGGACCTCATCCGAGACAAACTTGGCGATAAGCTTGCCCGAAACAAACTCAGCTGTTTGGGGAAGAGTCGAGATTCGGGCGATCACTTCGAGGCCGTCGAGAAGCCCGTCGCCTCCTTGACGGGCAGGAATCACGAGTTCGTAGGCGGTTTGGGCGAAAATCGTCTTCTCGCCGTAGTCGTGATTGGGACCGTCAAAGTGAAAAGTCCACACGCCCGAAGGGTCGTTATCGGGGAGGCAAGGAGCGAGCGGATCGGCAAAATCAGCGGCTGACTTCTTACAGATCGTCCAACCCGAAAAGCAGCGAGCGATCTCTTCGATATCAGCTTGGGTGTAGCCGTTATCCACGCCCATACCGTGAAGCTCGCAAAGTTCACGCGCGTAATTCTCATTGGGATCAGAGGCGAGGTTCTCGACGCTATCAAGATAGATCAGCATCGACGGGCTCGTCGCGCTTGCGGTCAAAAGATCGACGAAGTGACCGAGAGCGCGACTACGAAAGAGCTCAGTCTCATGCCACTCGTAGTACGCCGCGACTTCTCGACCTTGGGCCGCATCGTAGACCGGGAGTTCGCGGAAGTACCGTTCGATACGGCCGAGATGAGTATTGAAGTGATTGCTCCAGAAGTCTGTCAGTTGTTCCCGGAGCTGCGCTTGGCTGTAGAGGCCGCGCACTACTTGTAGGTCGCGGAGGTCGTTACGGTCACTCGTGAAGTCGTCGAGAGCCTGCACGGCTTGGTTGAGTACTACGTTCTGCGACTCGTCGATTAATTCGGGTTGAAGTTGTTCTGCGATGTAGGCGAACGACCCGATCGATTGGACTCGGTCGAGCTCGGCCGGAGTCGGGCCGTAACCGAGGCGACGCAAGAGGTGCCCGGCAAACGCTCGGTCGATCGTACCTGTGCCGCAAGGCGGATAAGAGAGACAAGAGAGCACCGATTCGTCGTCGAGACCGCAAGAGTCGAACGGGTCCATAATCGCGGGTCCGTCGAGCAATAAGAAAGTGAGCGAGTAGATAACGTCGGCGACGTTAACGCTATTGTCGGCGTTGACGTCACCGGTTTTTTCGCAACTCAGTACGAGGTTCTGGCCGGCAAAGAGATAGTTGATCAGGAAGATCGGGTCGGCGAGGTTGCTCAATCCGTCGAGGTTCGCGTCGCCCCGTCGAAAGAGCACCTCTTCGCCACCCACTCCAATCGGGTAACCCGGGGCGGGATCGAGGCCCGGTAAGAAGTCGCGGGCGTTGAGGGGTAGGTACTCTTGCGCGGCCGCACTACCTCCCCCAACCGCGAAAGCCAAAACAACGATGGCGCGTAGAAGAGCCTCGGGCGCTCGCCTCCACGATGATGGTCCAAAGAGAGTGTGTGCATGCACTGGTCGCCAAGGCACAGAGCACCAACCTTTCGAGTGCACTTCAAATTGTAAGACGGAAAGGAGCCCAAGCTTTGCCGAAGTTGTTGGCACGATCACTTTAGATCAGATCGAAAACACCCTGTGACTTTTCGTGTGACTCTTCAAGCGGTGCAGGTGACGCGTGAGGTAATCCCAACAGCGAAAAGTGGGAAAGGAGCCGGATTCGATTCCAATCCTCAGCAAAGCGATAGCGACGGTAGTCATCCAACGGGGAGTTGTCTAGACATATAAAGCTCGAGATTCACGTAGATCGTGCAGGCCTCAAGACCCCCCGTGATCGGTTCTCCTAGAGCCCGCATTACTCACGAACCGTTCTCAGTGTCGGTATAACCCACAAGTTCAACATATCCGCGGCCCTGAATTCTCCGAGAGGCGCGAGTGCCTTCGACTCGAATCGCACCCTCCCAATAGACCGTGCGTAGATTGAGTTCTTGATCTGCGATCACGGGTGTCGCAGTGAGCTCCAGGTCGAGCTCGGGAACCCGTAGCGCCCACCGACTCGGGTAGCGAGCGCCAGTGTGGGGACTGCGCCAACGATCGAGAATCTCTATCTCGAAACTCTCTTGGGAGAGCGTCTGCGTCCGACCTCTGTCGTCGATCCAAAGCCCTTGGCTGTACTGGCCGCGCGTGCCATCGCGGCGCCGAAGTTCGTAGAGCATCAGTTCGGTGCCGTCGTCGAACTGAAGCGAGAACCAATCCCAACCGCTCAACTGATGGCCGAGCACACTCGTGCTCCATTCGTGGTCCATCCAGGCGAGGCCCTCGACGGTCCAGCGATCCGGGCCAACCCAGATCTCACCTCGAGCCGATAGTCGAGGAAAGGTCAGATAGTAAGAAGCGTTTCCCGGCTCGGGCCCCTTGACACTGAATCCCGCTTTCCCGGGATAGACGCGAGGCTTGAGGGCGTCGAGCGTCAGCTGCACCCCGAACTCGGAATCGCTCGCGCTCAGCTGCATCGGAAACGGAATCGATAAGTCATCACCCTGAGCTTCAACCTGCCACGTCTCATTCCATACGCGAAGTGGACCCGACTCCACCCCCGCGAGACCGAGCGCTCCGCGCGTGAGACGCTCGGCGTAATAAAACTCGCCGCTCTCGGTGTCGGTCAACGCGAAGTGCGCAAGGTAGAGCTGTTCGGTTCGCCAAGCCGACTGCTCCCTCATATCTTTGGCTAAGTCGTCTCGTACGGGAACCAAGCCGACTCGAAAGAAGGTCAATTCGAATCCGAAGTGACGCTCACCGCTTTCGAGATTACCGGTGAAGTACCACCACTCGAGATGGTGCGTGGGGTGCGGACCGTCGTCGTCGGGAAAACGAAAGGGGCGAGGCTCGGTCACTTGGGCGAAGCCCTCGGGCGCACTCCCTCCGAGCGTGTCGAGAATGATGCGCGTCGCTTCCTCGGACGGCGACCGGCCACAACCCGCGTTAAGCAGTAGCATCACAATCGAGATGAGATAGAGAGAACGCATTCTTACTCGTCCATTCGCAAGCCCGCCTCGAGGGGCTGAAGCGCAATTCGAAGGGCGGGATAGACCGAAGCGATCAGTGCAGCGACGAGACTGAGGGCAACCACTTCGACAAAATCGTAAGCGCTGAGCCGGAGATCGAGAGACCAACCAAAACTTCGTTCGTTGACAACTTCGGTCAGGATCACCGCAAAGAGACAGCCGAGCGGCCAGGCGAGGATCGCGGCGAGTAACCCCATCCCGAGACTCTGCACCACCACGAGTTGCCCGACATCGCGAGGTGTCACTCCGATCGCCCGGAGGACCGAAAATTCGCGAGACCGCGCGATCTGAAGACTCAAGAACGCACCGACGATGCCGACGACCGCCACCAGAATTGAAATGAGCTTGAGGGCGTCGGTCACCCGAAAGGTGCGATCAAAGATCTTGAGCGTCGATTCGTAGAGATCCCGACCGAGAAGCAAGTTGAGTCCGGAGACTTGACCGAGCCGCTCGTTCGCGATCCGCTCAACCGCGGGGAGCACTTGGGCGGGATCGACCGACTCGCGAGCGTAAAGTGCGAGCGCGGTCACTCCGGGATGGTCCCAATAGCGATCGAACACAGCTCGGGCGAGTAAGACGTAACCGAGATCCGAAGCGTAGTCCCGAAAGATGCCCTCGACTCGAAACGGGGTCACTCCAACCGGCGTCTTCAACTCAAGCGTCTCCCCCACCTCGAGTTCGTGACGGCTCGCGAAGGGCTCGGAGACAAAGCAGGCCGCGGGCGCCTCGATCGACTCGGGCCAACGACTCAACGTCGTTCCGACAAAGCGGTAATCCGGGATGTCGACGCGGTCGAGCTCTTTGACGACGACGTCGACCGCGCCAAACTCAGAGCGAAGAGTCGTGTTGAGGTTGAGTTCGGCGCCTCGCACCTCGTCGAGCCCCGTCACCGCCTCGACAAACTCGGGATCGAATTCGACGCGATTGCCCTGTCGCGCGACCGTGCCTGAATAGCTGATAAAAATGTCCCCGGTCACTTGATCTCCGAGCCACTCGACCACGCTTCCTCGAAAACTTCGGACCATCACGGTGATACCGGTCGACATCGAAAGCGCGACGGCGAGCGCGGAGATCGCAAAGCCGGTCCGGCTCAAATTCTGACGGATCCCGCGCAAGCCGAGCTTTAGGACGAAGGACCGTCGCTCGCTCAACCGCCCCGCGAGAAGCGTTAACCTGTCGACGAGGGGCGGAATCAAGTTGGCGTAACTGAGAAGGACCACAAAGAGGAGTGCGTAACCGACGACGAGCGAGTCAGACGGCCAAACGAAGAGCAGTGCCGCGCCCGCCAGGCCGATCAGCGAATAGATTCCCCGTCTTTTGAAAGTGCGTTCCGATGCAACCTCCACTTGAGATCTTAAACTCGACTGACGCGGCTCAACTCGACTCGCTTCGCGTGCCGGCCCCCAGGCCGCGAGAAGGCTCGCGCCGAGCGCAAGCGTGGGAACCTTGGCGAGGGTCCACGGGTCGATGCGAAGGTTTGTCACTTCGACGTTGAAGTAGAGGTCACCCAGGGTTTTGACCACAACGTCAGTCAAACCCTGAGCGAACAACCAACCCGAGACGACACCCAACAGCGATCCGAGGATTGCGAGCGTAAGACTATCAAGCATGACCGCGTTGAGAATCTGGCGACGGGTGACTCCGAGGAGTCGCAGCTGTCCGAAAATCTCGCGGCGTCGGATCACCGAGAAACGCAGCGTATTTTCTATCAGGAACCAACCGACGACGAGAGCGAAGAGACTGAGCAAGCGGAGATTAAGGCGAAAAGCACGCGTCATCTCGGCGAGACTCTCGCGCCTCCGACTCGAGGCTTCGAGCACGAGCTCGGGTCCCAAGTAGGACTCGATCTCTCCCCGGGCTTTGGGATCACCTTCGAGCCTAAGATCGATTCGAGTCAGTCGACCGCACCGATTGAGAACTTCCTGAGCCGTGGCCAGATCGGCGAGCAGAATCGATGAATAAGCGCGGTCGAGGCTCGGATCGCTCGAGGCGAGGAGGCCGACAATACGCAGAGTAGTTCGCGAACCGGCCGCTTCGATCTCGATCGAATCGCCAACCTTGAGTCCCCAGCCCTGGGCGCGAGCCCGACTCATCACGACGGCTCGAGGCTCGGTCACAAGCGCGCGCGTAAAGTCGTCGGACGCCGCCCTCCCCCAACTCCGAAAGTCGCTCTCCGCGTAGATGTCGACCCCGAACAGTTTGAGAATGCCCGATTCAGGCGCGACGACCCTCACCTCCTGCTCGATGATCGGCGCCATTTCGCGGAATCCCAGCTCGAGCCGAAGAGTACGGTATAGATTTTCTGGGAGACCGAACTCACCCCCACGGATCTGGTGAGTCGCGCGACCATTGAGCTGCGTCAGAGTTTGATCGAGCGCCGCTTCGGAGCTATGAATCGCCGTGTCGATCGCGACGACCGAACCGATGCCGAGACCCACTCCGAGCAGGCCGAGTAGGAGTTGACTCGGGTTTCTGAATGAGAACCGAAGAGTCGCCAGGAGTACCAGCCTCACGCGGAAACTCCGGGTTGGTCTTCTACGAGCTCGGCGTTCTTAATTCGAAAGATCCGGCTCGCGTAACCGATCATCGATCGACTGTGCGTCGCCATGACCAATGTCTTACGCTGTTCGCGGACCAAACGATCGAGCAACGTAACCACGTGCTCGCCGGTCTCCTCGTCGAGGCTACCGGTCGGTTCATCGGCGAGTACTAACTCGGGCTCATGGACGAGCGCCGCCGCGATCGCGACGCGCTGCTGCTCCCCTCCGCTAAGGACATCGGGATAACTGCTCAGGCGGTCATCGAGACCGACGCTTTCGAGCCAGTGCTCGACTCGGCTCTGCCGATCTCGCACGCCTTTGAGCTCGAGCCGGAGCTCCACGTTTTCGCCCACGGTGAGGGTCGGGATCAGGTTGTAATTTTGAAAGATCATCCCGACCGCACGACGCCTGAAGAGACTTCGGCCGGTCTCGCTGAGATCGGTTATCACCTCGCCGTCGACCGCGATGGATCCTTGGTCGGGCTGGATCACTCCACCGATGAGATTGAGTAGTGTCGACTTCCCCGAACCGCTCCGGCCGAGCAGGACAATGAATTCGCCGGTCGCAATATCGAGTGAGACATCCCGCAGTACGGGTCGCGCCCCCGACGCCTCGAAGTAGCCCTTCGACAGATTGCGAATCTCAACAAGTGGTTTGGACAAGCGGCACGATTACTTTTTTGCGAGAGACTCGAGAGTCTCTTCGAGTCGTTTCAGATGCTCGGTCGAGTAGCCGCGATCATGAAAGAACACGACTCGCCCCTCCGAGTTAAGCAGGATCACACGGGCTGGGGTGTCGTTCTCATTGCCGGTAAAAGCGACGACCTGTTTGGCATCGCCGTAGATCGTGATGACGTTTACCCAATCTTCTTGAGGAATCCCGCTTCGCATCCCCTCATCGATCTGTCCCGAAAAGAGACCCGGTACCATACCCTTGATCGTCGGGAGTTCGTAGGCCCTCACCTCGAGCCCGAGTTGAGTCGCGCCGAGTATCCAACGATCAATATCAAATTGCGACTGCATGTCGTAACCGATGAAGAGCAGCGCCGGCTCTCCCGCGAAGTCTTCGGGGATCCGCCGGCTCTCCCCCGCCAGGGATTCCCCCGTAATCGAGGGGAAGCGCTCGCCGCTGGGGTCCCGACGAGGAATCGGTGAGCTGCACCCGACGGAAATCAAAACAAGCAGAGCTGAAATGTAGAGGGGACGAAGTGAGATTCGTTGCATCGGACTCCTTGCGGCTCGGCGCTGGCACAAGTTCTGTTTTGAGAGCTGGCTGAGATTCAAAAATCCTCGCGAGGCATGCGGCTTCGGCAAACAGTCCGGACCCGGTTTGTCGCGCACTGGATTGGGATCGCATCATAGGGGGGCGCTTCTCATTATCACCACAAACAGCCCTCGAATTGGGATGCTACCGGTAACGCTCTAGCAGCCCGTTGAAAAACTGCTTTCGATGCGGGAGGTCGAGAATTCGAGAC
>CAYZYD010000119.1:0-8900 GCA_964482505.1 uncultured Planctomycetia bacterium
GCTGGCCCGGAGACTCGCTCGATCGCGAAACCGTCGACACCGAGGCGGACTTTGCGCTCCACTACGGCTTCTCCGATCAGCTGTTTCTGTCGCGCCGGGCCCAACTCGCGCAACCGATCTACAACGAATGGTGTCCCGCCTGTCGACGCTATCCCCTCGCTCATATTCAGCCGACCTTTGAGGCGCGCCTCAACGCATATATGCGCAACCACGAATTTCGGTTTGCGACCCACCGGCTCGCGACGTATCACCATCCACCCCCCGATCCCGGGGCCTACCCTCGCGGCCGGCGGCTCGCTCGCCTCAAGCGCAAATTCTATCGCTGGAGCGTTAAACGACTCAAACGTGACCGATCCGGAGATCCGAGAAGACAGATCTATTGGAGTTGAACCCCACTCGACGGCTGTCCCGCTTTGAAATGACCGCGGCCATCTCAAGCGCTCTTCGTTATCTCGACAGTCCCTCGAGTGATCGCATGATTTCGGCCGCATCCCGAGCGAGCGGTTCGGCCTCGGGAAATCGAGTTTGAGCTTGCGACAGTATTTTGCGGGCTCGCTCGAGATGCCGTCGAGCACTGCTGGTACTGCCCGCCTCGGTCGCGCGGGTTGCGGCAAAGCGGTCGATACGGAGAGCGAGCAAGTAGACTTCAAGTCGATCCGGGTCGAGTGAGATAAGTCGTGCTGCACTCTCGTAAGCGAGTTCGAACCGCTCGAGCTGCGCCGCGGCTCGAGCGACCACCTCGTGCCCCGCGAGATAGTCGGGCTCGTGTGTAAGCGACCGCCGGCCTGCGTCGAGCGCTAGGGCGGACTGTCCCTGCTTGAGTAGGACTTTGCCGAGGGTGGCTTCACTTCGAGCGCTCGAGTTTACCGCAACCGCCTGACGGGCAACGGACTCCGCAAGGTCGAGCTGACCTGCCTGCGCGTAGGCTTCCGCGAGTTTGACCCGCCAACTCTCGAGTGGTTCGCGGCGGACGAGCACTCGGAGAGCTCGGATGCGCTCGGGCGATCCCGAAACTCCGAGCTGCTGCGCAACCCCTTCGTAGTAACTTAGCGCATCGACATCGCGCTCGAGCTCCACCATACGGGGGTCGTCAAAGCGACCTTCGAGGGCAGCTCCCGCTCCGACTCGGTTTGCGAAATCGAGCGCCCGATCAAGCTCCCCGCGCTGACGAAAAAGCGCCGCCTTGAGCGAATCGGCCCGCGGGGAATCCAGCCCGGACAAGAGGTCAGCGGCCCGCTCGGTTTCGCGCGCCGCCAAGCAGTACTCGGCAAACGCGAGTCGTGCGAGGGACGACTCTCGGGCTGGGGCGGACTTGACAGCTCGCTCAAACTCGCGCTCAGCCCGCTCGCGGTCTCCGACTTGAACGAGCAGTTTGGCGAGCCGCACTCGACTCGCGGCCACGTCGGGACTCTCAGGTCGGGTTGCGACGGCTCGCTCCAAATGATCGACGCTCGCTTCGATCTGGCCGCAGCGTTCTTCGAGATCCCCGAGAAAATGGTAGAGGCGCACGAGAAGATCGTCCGCGAGGTCCCCCTCGAGGGAAGCCGCACGAGCATAAGCGGCTCGGGCGAGGTCGAACCGCTCGAGATAGTGAAAGTACTGACCGAGCTTCAAGAAGGCCTCGGCCGAGCGCGAGTGGCGGGCGGTTGCGACCGCTTGCGCCAAACCGTTCGCAAGCTCCGCTTCGAGATCGGGGAGAGAGACCCAGGGCGACAGAGGATCGAATAGTTCTAGATCGACGAGCCTGGGCGTGAGGTCCCGAAAGTGTTTGAGGTGGAGACCCGAGGTTGTTGTCACCTCGACGAGCTCGGGAACCTCGTCTGGCGAGACCGCCCGGTCCGAACAGCTCAAGAGCGAACCGGCCAATAGAAGGCTCGAAAAGACGCTGAACACACGACTCATCGCGCCCGGCTCTCGCGCGGCGCCGACTCAGCAGGGCCGGGTGTTTCACCCGTTCCGCGGACAAGTCGAATCTTCCGGTCCGCCGCAAAACCCGTCCAAAATTCGGACGCGCCTCCTGGCCAAGTCACGCGAATCGAGTCGACCTCGATCGCTTTGCCGAGGCCAAAGTGAACGCTCGGTTCCCCACTTGAGAGATAGCTCTGTTGAGCTCTTGTCTCGCGCCGCCATACACGCCCTCCCGCTTTCACTTCGACGACCGCGTTGAGAACCGACCGACCCTCGGCCGTGACTGGCTCCACCTCGAGCCACCGACCGCGCGGGTTCTGATTGATGAGGAGTTTGGGCGCCGCGTCGTTGCGCATGACCAAGAGGTCGAGATCGCCATCGCGATCGAGATCGCCCCAGGCGACTCCACGGCTCACGTCGCGCTCGGGTTCAGAAGTGGGCAAACTCCCGCTTTGGTTGCGGAAGGTGGGCCGATCGTCGCTGACGCTCCCCCGAATAAAGTGATCGGGCTCCCCGTACTGAGATCGTTCGCCCGAGTAAGCGCTCACGGCGCCGTTTGCGATATAAAGGTCGAGCCAACCGTCGAGGTTTTGGTCGAACGCGACCACCCCAAAGCCGGTGTAGGGGCGAGTCCAACCGAGCCGTCCCCAGTTGAGGCTCTCGTCTTGGTAGTAGGCGCGCTCTCGTCGCAAGAAGAGATGGCTCTCCTCCCGGATATTAGTCACGAAGAGATCGAAGCGACCGTCTGAGTCAAAGTCTTCGCAAACGATCCCCATCCCCGCGATCGATTCACCCGCGGCATTAAAGGCGCAACCCGTTTCGAGAGCTCGCTCCGCAAACCGCTCCCCAGCCTGATTGATCCAGAGAAAGGCGGGTGATTGGTCATTGGCCACATAGAGATCGATCCAACCGTCGCCGTCGACATCGCTCGACACCACGGCCAGGCCGTACCCGGTCGCGTTGAGACCGATCTCGGCCCCCACCTCGCGAAACTGCCCCGCCTCGTTCCAATAGAAGAGGTCTCGCACTTGGGGATAGGAGAGCGGACTGCAGTAGTCGAGCTGCCGAGTCGCGTAATTGCGACACTCGGGTTCGGACGTCGTGGCGTCGACGTATCGTGCGACGTAGAGATCGAGGTCGCCGTCGAGATCCGCGTCAAACCAAACCGCCGACGTCGCAAAGCCGGAGTCCCCGAGCCCAGTCTCCGTGGTGACGTCACGAAAGCGAAAGTCGCCGAGGTTTCGGAGGAGCGAATCGCGCCCCTGGGCCGAGACAAAGAGATCGGGACGCCCGTCGCCGTCGTAGTCGGCCGCGGCGATTCCCATGGCATAACCCGGTACCTTGAGTTGACCTCGTGGCGAAAACTGCGCGTCGCCGTCATTCGACCAGAGGGCGACCGATCCTCCGGGCTCGTCTGCATCGACACTCTGAGCCAAAGCGAGATCGAGATCGCCGTCCGAATCGACATCGACCAGAGCTCCCCCCCCACTCATGATCTCGCGTAACCGGAACTCACCCCGCGCGCCATTTTCGTGTACGAACTCGATACCCGCCATTGTAACTTCCTCAAACAGTAGGCTGCCACTTTGCTCAAGGGGCGACAATTTCGACTCCTCGCTCGATCGAACGGACGTTTGAGTTTCGTCACGTTCACGACAGGCCGCGAGCAAGCTCAAGCCCGCGAGCAGGACCACGCTGAGGAGTCGGTAGAGTCTTCGCATCAAGAGAGCGCGTTCCACTGGCATGTTAAGCTCATAGCAAAGAGAGGCAAACTGGACGGCGGGTGAAGCTACCACCGCGCGAGATCTCTCGGGGCGCTTTTCTGGGGCATTCACGACTTCTTAACGAATGGGGTTAGAGCCCGCATTATTCACGAGCCCGCGACTGCGAAATCGCAAGGCGTCCGCTCGCGGTTCGTGAATAATGCGGGCTCATGTCTCGCTCCGCGAACCGATGAGTCGAGCGACCACACGAATCGATGGAACCCGACCGCATCTCATTTGAAGCGCTTCCAACTCCGACTCTTAGACCACTCTTTCAAACCAGTAAATATCGACGTCGACGCCCGGTGAGAAGATTTGGTGGTCCGCGGGGCGCCCGGGTTGGGGGAAATTGGACAGGGGGAAGAGGCGCAGGCTCAGCTCGGATGGGTTGGCGAGCTGGAGTGGATAAGGCTGATGGTGCACGCGCCCTGTGAAGATCGCTCCATCGCGGGCACGGGTCGTAAATAAGAGATAGCGCTCGACGAGGAAGTACTCGAGGGTTCCGGGTTCGGCGCTGAAGGCTTCGCCTTCTCCGCGATAGACAAACCGACCCGATTCTGAATCTCCGGCGCGCTTTGACAAAAAGTCGAGATCGCCGGAGGTTCGAGTTTGAGCGGTCATGGTGGCGTGGAAGTATGGGAGCCGAAAGAGCGTGCGAGCGATCTTGACCGCGAGCCACTGGTTGGCGTCGAGCGAGTAAAACCAGACGCCGGGCTGACCCTGCGCGTCGTAGACGTAGGTGCGGAGATTGAGCTCGAGGAAATTGGATAGTCCGGGCACGGTCGGGCAGAAGCGTGGGCGAACGTTTCGCATCAGAAAGGGCACGACGCCGAGATAGGCGTCACCCTCAAAGGTATGGACGGTGAGGCCTTGGGGTAGCGTCGCCTGAATCTCGGCGGGGTCCCACCGCCAGTGGAGAAAGAGGAGCGACCTCCAACTCTGAAACATCACAGGCGCGCGCGGTGGAGCCTGGCTCAGCGCGATCTGCGCTTCGAGGCAATCTGGCTCGGAATCTTTCAACGGCTCTCCTCTACACTCCGCGAAAAAAAATCACGGCGCCCCAGCCACTCCGGTTGCCGCGAGCAGCTCGATGGACACTATGCGCAAGATATCGGCGCTCTCTCACCTGCACGATCTTTGCGTGCCACAACTGCGAAGACGTCGGCTGCCCGCTGACGGAGTGATACATCGGAGACGAGCCTCGACGACCCGTCCGTCTTCCCCACCAAGAAACGCTACGTCCTGATCGCGACGTGCCGCGGGCTTTAGACGCGCTCACCCTTTGTGGGTCGCGTGCCTCGCTAGCTTGAGGTAGCTCAGCTCGGATAGAAAAAGTCGATCCGGTCGCGCCATTGGTCGAGCGATTCGCAGCGGACGAGCTCAGCCTTGACTTGCGAAGCTTGGGGATGGCGCCGACTAAACTGCGCGACAAACTTCCGCATCAGCCGCGACCCCGTGTACTCGCCGTGCAGTGCGATAGTGAGTTCGAGATGGTCGAGCAGAACCCGTCGTTGTTCGAGAAGCGAGGGTTCGGTCACGGGTTTACCGGCGCGCAGTTGTTCGGCTTGGTGAAAGATCCAAGGGTCGCCGATACAACCCCGCGCGACCGAGACCGCGTGCACTCCGGTCGACTCGAGCATCGCGAAGATATCCTCGGGCGACCAGATATCCCCCGAGCCGAAGATCAGCCGATCGGGATAGCGCTCGACGAGTTCTTTGAGAAAGGCCCAACGCCCCGGTCCCTGGTACTTCTGTTCGACGGTTCGGCAGTGGACCGTCGCCCAGGCGTAGCCGAGTTCGTAAGCGCCCTCAAAGATGCGGTAGAAGGCGTCGACCATCTCGGGGGATTCGTCGTAGGAGCGGCGCAACTTGACCGTCGTCGGAGTTTGATCGGGCACCGCTTCGCGCACCGCGGCTAACACTGCGAGCGCTTCGTTGGGCGCGGTCAAGAAGTGCCCCCCGCGGTTGGCCTTCTTTATCTTCTTGACCGGGCAGGCAAAGTTGATGTCGACGACGTCGTAATTGAAATCGACGAGGAGCGCCGCGGCTCGAGCCATCACGTCGGGTTCGGTTCCCATCAATTGACCCGCGATCGGGTGATCACCGCGGGTCGGGAGCTCGATCTGATTCGCGTCGCCGCACTCGCGCTCGAGGATATCGGGATCCTCGCGTCGTCGCCCGCGCGCGCCGCTTAAGAGGGTGATATCGAGAAGTGATTCGGTGACGCAAAAAGCGGCCCCGTGCTGACGCGCGACGATCCGCATCGCCCCGTCTGAGTAACCCGCCATCCCCGCCTGAAAATAGGGAGCGTCAAAACCTGGGACCGTGGCCGGGATACGCGGATCGGTCACGTGCTCGCGAGCGATCTCTTCGATCGGCCGTTTGAGCTCGGGCCGTTCAAAGCGCTCGGGTTTTTGCATATTGACCGACATGAGATCGGGCCTCTCGGAGAGTCAAAATCGTCCTTCATGAGTTTTCGTGACTTGAGTATACTCCGCGCCCCCCTGCCGTCAGGAGATCTTCCCGTTGTCCTCCCGCCGCCGCGTCTCGATATCCAGCGTGCGCAGTGCGTTCCAGACGATCGTCTGGCCCCGGCGCTTTCGGCTCCTCCTCGGGCTGCTACTGATCTGCGTGAATCGACTCTCGAGTCTCGTCCTCCCCCAAGCTTCCAAAGTCCTGATCGACGACGTGATCGGCGCCGAGCGCACCGATCTCTTACGTGGGCTCCTCTTCCTGGTCGGGGCTGCGTTCTTGGTCCAAGCTGGAACCTCCTTCGCCCTGACCCGCGTGCTCTCGGTCGAGGCGCAACATCTGATCTCCGAGCTGAGATCGCAGATACAGAAGCATCTCGTCCGACTCCCGATCGGCTACTTCGACCGGCACAAGTCGGGAGAACTCGTCTCGCGGGTGATGACCGACGTCGAGGGAGTCCGCAATCTCGTCGGAACGGGGCTCGTCCAGCTCGTCGGGGGGATCCTCACCGCCATCGTGGTCTTCTTTATTCTGATCCGCATCAGCCCGAGCCTCACCGCAGTCGCCCTGATTCCGCTCGTGCTCTTCGCCGCGATCGCGATGCAGGCGTTTAAGCGTATCCGGCCGATCTTCCGCGCGCGCAATCAGATTCGCGCCGAAGTGACGGGACGGCTGACCGAAACGCTGGGTGGGGTTCGCGTGGTCAAAGGCTTCGGAGCCGAAGCGCGCGAAGAGGAAGTCTTTGAAGAGGGCGTCGACCGGCTCTTTCAAAACGTCAAGAAGACGCTGACGGCTCAAGCCCTCGTGACGAGTCTCTCGACGTTTCTCTTCGGAGTCGCGAGTGTCGCGGTGATGGGTCTCGGAGGGTTACTGATTCAAGAGGGCAGCATGAGCGTCGGTGACTTCTTCGCCTTCACGCTTTACCTCGGACTCCTCGTAGCCCCAGTGCTCCAACTCGCGAGCATCGGCACTCAGTTGACCGAAGCGTTCGCGGGGCTCGATCGCATGGAAGAGGTACTCTCCGAACCGCGCGAAGAGGATGATCCCGAGCGCAAAATCGTGCTCGACCGAGTCGAGGGTCGCTTCCGGTTTGAGGAGGTGAGTTTCTCCTACGATGAGGATCAGCGCGTCCTCGAAGCGATCAGTTTCGAGGCGGAGCCAGGCTCGGTCACGGCCCTCGTGGGTAGCTCGGGTTCGGGGAAGTCGACGCTAGCGGGACTCGCCGCTTCGTTCCTCACTCCCGAGTCGGGTCGGATCGAGGTGGACGGGCACGACCTCGCCCGCGTCAAACTCGCCTCTTACCGTTCGCAACTCGGATTGGTTCTACAGGAGGATTTTCTCTTCGACGGAACGATTCGAGAAAACCTGAGTTTCGCCCGACCCGAAGCGACCGACGCCGAGATCGCAAGCGTGATCGAGACGGCCCACGTGGCCGAGTTTACCGACCGCTTTGAGAAGGGGCTCGATACGGTCATCGGCGAGCGCGGGGTCAAACTCTCGGGGGGTCAGCGGCAACGCGTTGCGATCGCGCGGGCACTTCTCGCCAACCCGCGGGTACTCATCCTCGACGAAGCCACCTCGAATCTCGACACCGAGAGCGAACGCTATATTCAGGAGAGTTTCGAACACCTGATGCAGAACCGCACCACCTTCGTGATCGCGCACCGACTTTCAACGATTCAGCGCGCCGACCAGATCCTCGTGCTCGAAGAGGGTCGCATCGTCGAATCGGGAAACCACGAGTCACTGATCGCGGCGCAAGGTCGTTATTACCAGCTCTACACCTATCAGGCGCGTATCTAACCCGACGCGACGCGCAGTTCGAGCGGCTCGGCGAACCGGGCGAGCGCCGACTCGATACTCGGGTGTTGCCAGCGCGACTTCGCGATGCGCGGAATCCCGGGCTCGCGGTGCAGCGCCAGGACTTTGAGTCGCCCGCGCTGGCGTTCCGCTTTGAGGTCGACGCGACCGACGAGCGTCTCACCGGCGAGAATCGGTAGGCAAAAATAGCCGTACTTGCGCACAGGTTTCGGTTTGTAGACTTCGAGGACCTGCTCGAATCCAAAGAGCCTGAGAACCCGTTCGCGATCCCAGAGGAGGGGATCAAACGGCGAGAGCAACACTCCGAAACGCAAGCTCGGCCGCAGTCTCGCGAGTCGTCCCACAAGTTCGAGATCTTCGGGTCGAATATACCCCGGGCGCTTGTCGCCACTTTCCCCGGCGAGGTCAACGGGGATCAACGCTCCGCGGTCGACCAACCGACCGAGGGCGGGTTGGAGCTCAGGGTCGGTCAACTTGAAGCGCCAAGTCGCGGCGAGCGTCTTGACCGAAGCCCAGCCGTGACTCGCGGCCGCTTTGAGAAGGAGTGCCTCATAGGCTTCGCCGATGGGCTTCGGGGAGTCGAGGAGTCGGTCGGGAATCACGCGTTCGGGGAGATCGTAGACGCGGTGAAAGTGACGACGCTCGCGGATTGCAATCTCTCCACTCGACCAGAGCGCGGACAAGACGCGCCGCACCATGCCGAGATTCCACCAACCCGTACCACTCTGCCCTTTGAAGTCACGCGACATCAGCGGCCCCTCGTCGCCGAGCCGTTTGAGTACATGGCGCACGACTTTGCGATGCGGGGTGACGATATCGCGCCACCAAGGATGGCTGCGAAAGCGCCGCCGCCGGAACTCAAAGAGTGGATAGTCCTCGAGGGGTAACCACGAAGCTTCGTGTCCCCAGTATTCAAAGAGCGGCGCCCCGGGCTGA
>CAYZYD010000120.1:0-8877 GCA_964482505.1 uncultured Planctomycetia bacterium
GGCAACCAGACTCCGTTCTCAGCCCCATCGACGTGGTAACCGATATCTGAATAGATCTTACCCGATTTCCATACGTACTCCGCGAGACTAGAGACTGGTAGAGAGGCTTTCTTCGGTACAAGGTGGTGAGCATCGACAGAAGTGGGAAGCTCGAGATCGTCGACCCGAATCGGGTCAAGGCTCGGCTTTGGATCTTTCATGGCGGTTTTCTGTTGTCCAAGATCCGCCACTTCTCCGGAGTCGTCGAGACCAAACAAGATGGTACTCGTGCCCGATTCCATATTTTCGCCGAGTTTCTTAGAATCTCCGACCTTCTTGGCAGGTTGCGACGCAATAACGACTGGGTCAGAATGCTCCAAAGGACACTTCCAGTCCTTGTGCATAGCGACCGATACGATCTCACCGATTTCCATCGTTTCACTCACATTCTGGAACTAACTTCAAATAGATCCATCGAAGGAAGTCGAAGGAGGTTGCTAGTTTCTTTCCTTTCCCTTTCGATGAGCCACTTGAGCGCAAGGCTCGAAACAAGCACAACTGGCACTCTAAGCGACTACATAGTAAAAGCTTACAGAAACCTCTCATGAGCAAACTAAAGCGGCTTTCGAGCCCCGTGCGAGCCCGTAGCCCCCTCCCCTACTTAACTCTGATTGTCTGCTGCAGTTGCCAAATCGGCCCGCAGTGGAAGAACCAAGTCACGGTCCCTCCCATCGCCGCCCCCGCCTCGACGCGGATCGTCGTCTCGAATTTCATGAAGTCTGTCACTGATATCTCCGCGACTTCGAGCTCTCAGGTCCGGACAATCCGCGAGCAGGTGCGTCGAAGTGACGTCTCTAGCTCGGTGGCTGCCGCCCTGCGCGCCGAAGGTATCAACGCGGAAGCACGTTCAGAGTGGAAGCGGGAGCAGCTCAAACCAGGGGAACTGCTGCTACAAGGCGCTTTCGTCGGACAACCTTGGGACTCCGGTAGCCGTGATTTCGGCAATGCCATGATCCTTATTGTCTCATTAGGAATGATAAGCACCTTACTTCCTACGCCCGTCGCCCTCCATACTGGCCAGAGTATTGAAGTTCGCTACGAGCTCATCGACTCCCGAGGAAAGATCTACTTACAAGAGTCACGCGAGACGGTAATCGGCTACTACTCGGACCACTGGTTCTACGGCCGTAACCGGACCCGCAAAGGCGTAGCGATGCGACTGATCGACGAACTCCCCGCGCAATTCGCAAGAGCTCTCGCCCCGCAACTCCGCAGGGCTCAAACAGAGTAGTAGACACTCAGTCTCACCGAATCTTCTCGTGACTCATTATAAATGACATGCCGCATCGCTTAAGGAGCGGGCTCGTCCGAGACACAGCGAAAGCCGAGGTGACTCATCCCCGTATCGGGGGGCGTCGCCATCTTCGCCGATGGTCGGTAGCTCTCGCAGTAGGTTACATGGCAAAGAAACGACCCGCCCTTTTGCACCCGGGAGTCCTTGGCGTAAGGGTTCCGGGGATCTGCGGAAGTAGAAGGGCCTTGGGGGTTCGCGCAGCACTCGTCTTCGCCGAGCGATCTGGTGCGTTCCCGATAGGTGTCGGGTCGAAACTGGTCCGATGTCCACTCCCAAACATTCCCCGCCATATCGAAGAGGCCGAGCTCGTTGGGGGGGAATGAGCCCACCGGGGCCGTCCGGTAGTAACCATCGTCCCGTGTGTTTCGGTGTGGGAATTCCCCGTGCCATATATTAGCCATGGATCGACCGCCGGGCTCGACCTGGTCTCCCCAGAGAAAGCGTTCGCCGTCGTGACCATAGCGCGCGGCGCGCTCCCACTCTGCTTCGGTCGGCAACCGCTTGCCGGCCCACTTCGCATAAGCTTGCGCGTCAAACCAAGAGACCTGCACAACGGGATGATCTTCGCGCCCTTCGAGATCACTACCCGGACCTTCAGGATGCCGCCAACAGGCACCGGGTGTCCACTCCCACCATTGGGAGTAGTCGGCGAGGTCCACCGCATGGTCTGGCGGAGAGAAGACGAGCGAACCCGGAACCAGTGACTCATCGGCCGGCTTTTCAGAGCCGGGTGGCAACTGCTGCTTGAGCTCTTCCCAGTCAACCGCCTGCTCCGCGGTGGTCACATACCCCGTCGCCTTGACAAACCGCTTAAACTCGCGGTTGGTGACTTCGGTGCGATCGATCCAAAATCCGTCGACTCGCACTCTATGGGCCGGTCGCTCGTCGAATCGCCCCCCGGGGCCATCCCAGCCCATCGTGAAATTTCCGCCGGGAACCCAAACCATGGACGCGCTCGCTGGCGGAGCGTCCTGGGTCGAGTTGGTTTCTGAACGTTGACACGAGCACAAAGTGACAACGACGAAGATCCCAAGGAACAAACCGAACTGAATTTTCACGGAGTTGACCGAGACCATTAGCGAAGCCTCGTCCGAAGCCGCTCTAACGAGCACTGAATCGTCCTCATGGAGTTCGTTGCCATCGTACATTACTGACTCGTTGAGCCCAGGAAGCGACGACCGGGTCCCCAAACCGTCGCGAGAAACTCTGAAAATTTCTCAACCACGACCTGATGTGATGTCCCGTACATCGTCGCGTTCCCAGACATCGTCGAGTACACGAACATCGTCGCGCACCCGAGCCGCAATCTGCATCTCAGCCAGGGCGCAGATTCGTATGAATCACGCCCGAGATCGCCTATCCGCCCTGGGGCTTCATCTTCTGCATGACCTTTTCGAGCGAGAAGCTCGCCGCTTCTTGTCGAGGCGGGTACTCCTGGAAGGACTGGAGAAACTGAGCCACGTAGGCTTGTGCCGGCACCAGCATGAAGGCGTGGTCGAGCAACCAATCATAGTAGGTGTTCGAGACGATCGTCGCCTGCTCGTAAGGATCGCGGCGCAGGTTAAAGATGAGCGGCACCCGTAACGGAACGAATGGATCCATCCATACCCGGAATCCCCCCATCGTCTTCTGCTCCATAAAGACGATCTTCCAGTCCTGGTAGCGCAATGCGGTGAGGTCGCCGTCGTCGGAAAAGTAGAAGATCTCTTGCCGTGGGCTTGCGACCTTTTGGGGATCTTTGAGATGCGCAGTTAGATCGTAGCCATCGAGGTGGATCTTGTATTTGCGCTTGAGAGCGCTGGACGTGTAACCGTCGAGAAGGTCTCGCTTGATATCCGACTTGCCCGCGGCCGCGACAAAGGTGGGCAGCCAATCCATGTGATGAACGACACCGTTACTAATCGAACCCGGCTTGATGACTCCAGGCCACCGCACCGCGCAGGGAACCCGCCAGCCCCCCTCCCAGTTCGTGTTCTTCTCGCCCCGGAAAGGGCTGACGGCGGCATCGGGCCAGGTATTCTTGTGAGGCCCATTGTCGGTCGAATAATGGACGATCGTGCGATCCGCGATTCCGAGCTCATCGAGCAACTTGAGAAACCGGCCGATGTGCATATCGTGCTCGACCATACCGTCAGCGTATTCATCTTGACCAGAGATACCGCGGAGCTCTGGCTTCACGTGCGTTCGGAAGTGCATCCGAGTTCCACTCCACCAACAAAACCACGGTTTACCGGCTGCATGTTGGCGCCGAATCCAGTCGACCGCGGCGTCGCACGTCTCGTCGTCGGCCGTCTCCATCCGCTTTTTGGTCAGCGGGCCGGTATCCTCGATCTTTCCACCGGCCTGGCTACGAATGACACCGCGAGGCCCAAACCGTTTTCGGAATTCAGGTCGCTTGGGATAGTCTGGGTGTTCAGGCTCCTCCTCGGCATTCAGGTGGTAGAGATTACCAAAGAAGACGTCGAAACCGTGGTTCGTCGGCAAGTGCTCGTCGCGGTCACCGAGGTGATTCTTTCCGAACTGTCCGGTCGAATAACCGAGGTCCTTGAGCAGAACCGCGATTGTCGGGTCTTCTTCTTGCATGCCTTCTTTCGCTCCGTGGAGACCCACTTTGGATAGCCCGGTGCGAAATACACTTTGACCCATGATGAAGGAAGAGCGTCCCGCAGTGCAGGACTGCTCGCCATAGTAATCGGTGAAGAGCATCCCCTCCCGAGCAACGCGATCGATATTCGGGGTCCGGTATCCCACTAGGCCCATGGTATAGGCACTGATATTTGACTGACCGACATCGTCACCCCAGATGACGAGAATGTTAGGTTTGGTATCTTGACCGCTCAAAAAACTCGAAAGAGCAATTATTGATACCAGGAGCGTGGAAACTTTGAGCCGCAACTGACTTCCCTTCAAAACCCAAGTGGCGAGTCCCGTCAATCCACACCGCAGGTAACAGCCGACTAACTCGTCTTCAACCCGCACTCTTCAAGAGCCCGCGACTGCGCGGAGTTCGTCCGAGAGCAGAGTTCGTTAGTCGCAAGACCCAAAATTTGAACAGAACCTTTTCCACTTTATTAGTCACAGGCTGCGAAGTTTCGCTCTCTTGCAATTCCCACGCAAGTCAATCTGGACATACGGCTAGCAGCCCGCACGAAAACTGCTTTCGAAGCGGGAGGTCGAGATTTCTAGCCCATTGCCCGCCTGAGCAAGTGCCTCCGGCGAATCGAAGGCGCCCGGTCGTTTACTCTCCTACCTCGGAGAGCGCTCCTCTGATCTCGGAGGTCGAGGGTGAGGGCTTGGTTCTGCACGGCCAGAACGGGGACGGCATTCTCGACGCCTACCGTGTTACCTCGTCGAACTCGTTCATCCCAGATCCTCATTTCTATGTGACCCCTGCCTCGGACTGAGCGACGGTTCCTTCGGCTCTTCCATCGCGGAGACCGCGGCAGTCGCCACGGGCCTCGTCGGCTTCGCAGCTGGAGACCTCGATCTCGACGGTACACCGGACGTCGTCACCGCCTCCCTCGAGAGTGGCGCGACGCCCTTTCTCGGCCAGGTGGATGGTTCCTGGCATTGCTCTGATTCAAAGTCCTGGCGATGCGGTCGTCTGGGTTGTCGATCTGGCTGACTTCGATGCCGACGGAGATCTCGACGTCTTCGCACTCTCGATCACCGGACAGTTCTATCTCATAGAAAATCTCACGATTTGATTCGAGACGCTGACCTATAGCAGCCCATCAAAAAACAACGATTGGGACACGAGGGCCGTTTTTGGGCGGGCCGCTAAACTCTTCGACCCTTACCTACGGCCTTGGCGATCCATCACTTCTCACTCTTCTCGCGAAAGACGCGAGCCCAGTCTTCCTTCATGCCCACAACCAGCCAACCCTCAGACTTTGCGAGCGGCCTCACCTTATCGGTATGGCTGTCGTAAGCAAACTCGCGATCTGCATCGGTATGACAGAGAAGGATCGACATCCCTCCCGACCCGGCGG
Organism: uncultured Planctomycetia bacterium; assembly: GCA_964482505.1. Classification (GTDB taxonomy): domain Bacteria; phylum Planctomycetota; class UBA8108; order UBA1146; family JAJFFE01; genus CAYZYD01. Next base: position 5,326 of record CAYZYD010000120.1, read on the forward strand.
CGTATTGGAGCATGTGTTGGTCACCGTTTGAGTTTCCGACGGCGAGCAAAGGCCGGCGGCCGATCACCGACCGGATTAACCGCGGTTTGCCGTCCCAATTGTTAAAATGCTCGACTCGATAACTTCGTACAAACGTCGGCTCGCCTTCGCGGATAACAAACTCGCTTCGAACCGAAGATCCGTGCACTCGTTCGGGTGGGATCCCGTAGAGCTCTTCGGAAACGGTTCTCAGAAAGGCGCCCTCGTCGGCCGTAAAGATATAGACGCGAAACTCGTGCAGTTCGAGATAACGAATCAACTCGACCATGGGTTGGTAAGTGAGGCCGCCGATGCGGGTGCCAAGCTTTGGGTGCCGGTAGCTCGCAAAAAACTCTCGAGCCCAACGGTCGTACTCTCGATCGGTCATACCGCCGAACGCTACCCCAAACAGCTGCCCGACAATCGAGGAGAAGTTGGTGTTCTCGTAGAGCTCTTTTAAGTAACTAAAATCTCTCTGAACTAGAGAGCGATAGGGTTCTCTCTGTTTCAATTCGGGATCGGCTTGAATCTGCCTCTGCATCCGCTGCTTGACCGCATCCAGGTGAACGTAAAGCGGTTTCTCGACCCAGAGCGTGCCGTCGTTATCGAAGACCGCAATTCGAGCCTCGGCGGGCACAAAATTTTCCCCCTCAGGATTTGTAACTTTCGCCACAAACGCGAGAATTGCATTCTTGGTGGCCCCTGCCTTCCAAGAAGGAAGAGGGTCATCTTTCGAGGTGGAAGAAGCGACAAGAGTCCAGGCCAACCCAAGCAACAACGTCGCGCCGAACCCTCGGGTTAATCTATGGCGTTGCACAATTCCAAACTTCCTAACTCGAATTGAAGGAGAGCGAAGTAGTCCGCCTCCTCGTGACTGACATTTCTAACCCGGTTCTTCCAGATCGTGGACGGTGCTTTTGTCCGAATCACGTCTCTCGACGAGTTCGACGACTTGAAAGCGAAACAAAAGATAGATCGAGAGATTCAAGATCAGCACTTCCCCGGTTAGCAGGATCAAGTCGATAAAGAGCTCAGCAATCTGAATTGCAGAAACCCCGGCCATCGCGTTGCTGCCAGCGGGAGGAATGACGGGGGCCGCCGGGGTACTCGCGAGCTCAAGAAAGAGCAGCAGCGCCGTCTCGATCAGAATCGCAAGAGAGAGAAGAATCCCAAGCGAACTGAGGAACACGCCAACCCAAGTAGTCGACATCAGCTTGGCCAAGACTGAGTGTCCCGGGGCGGCGTCCGCTAACCTCCGACCGAGTTGCACGTACCGAAGCGACCAGAGAGTGGTGCTGATGAGAATCAGCAGTCCGAGCCCCACTTGAACTTCTAGCCTCCCCCAGGACTCGACGGACAGCACTTCTTCCGAATCTTCCCCAAAAAATAGCACCAGAAGGGTGACGCTCACGACCGCGAGCATCGCCAATTGAGCCCAGAATCCAATCCAACCGACCCGCGCCATCGCCTTACCGAGGCGACGCGGATCAGAAGACAGAAACCAGCTTGAAATACGAAGCGGCATGAGACGAATCCCTTCGGCATGCGACCCGCTGACATAGTGCGGCAATCCTGAGGAGATCTTTGAGGCACAAGAATTTGACTTGAAGGACTTTGTAAATTCGTGGATATCGTCTTTGATCGAAGCCGGATTTGACATGCAGCCGATTTGACGCACGGCTGATTTAACGGACAGTCGATTTGACTGTTGGCCGATTTGACTGTCGGCCAATTTGACTGTTGGCCGATTTGACTGCCGGCCGATTTGACTGTTGGCCAATTTGACTGTCGGCCCTGATTTCTGAAACGGTGCCGGATGCCGTCGCAGCGGGGTCTCCGGGGCACCGTGAGACGAGGGCTTATCGATAACGAACGAGCGCAATCACACATGAAAGCCCGATCGTGGCGCACTCAGCGCGAGCTAAGCTAGGACATTAGGCAGGCCCAGGCCTCGAGGATTCTATCCCTCATTCACTCCACTCGAGTGTTTTCCCTCAGGTTGCTCGCCCTGTTGAGAGTCGACACCACTATTAAGACGAAGTCGTCCCCGTTTCTTGCTCCGCGGCCGCCATTGTTTCGACCAGGGAATCGAGCTCAGCAACAATCTCGTCGATCTCCCCGTTGAGCTTGGTTGACTGGACCTGAGCATTTTCGATTTCTACTGTTATGGTTTCAAGGCCGCCAGCATTGAGGTCATTCTCGAGGTAGCGAGCAACGTTTTTGAGGTTTTCAAGATACGAATCGAAGAGCTTCTTTGTCTCATCACCGTTTTCGGAGAGTTGCTCAAACTGATCCGTGATCTGAGACTTGCGCTCCTCGGCTTTTTTTCTCAATAACTCGTCGGTAATCGCATTCAACTTCTGATCCCACTCGGTGAGAAAGGCCTTGCGCTGACTCTCAAGCTTGGCCCGGTGACTCTCGAATTTCTTGGCGTGTTGAGTCAAGTCATTGACCGAAGACACGAATGCTTGGTATTGGGTCTTCATATCGCCCCCCGCAGCCGCTAAAGTCGTCAGCTTCGAGCTTGAGGCGTCAATGAGAGACTTCCCAGTGGTGAGATCACTCTTGATTGTCCTCAAATCGTCAACGGTCTGGCTAGCGCGAGTGACTCCAGTCGATTGACAGCTCACTCCCGACAAAATTCCAACCGCGATCACGATCATACGAATTCTCATAGTCTTCAAGCCCTTCGTGGTGCTTTCGTAGAACGGACAACTCAATACTGGAAAAGCATCGTAGGACTCACCGCCACTGTCAAGAGCCACTGTCAAGAGGTCCGAGTTCGGGCTGCTCAGGGGATTACAGGAATCGCTACCTATACCTAACAGCCCGCCCGAAAAACTCATTCCGCGCGGGGAGGCCGAGCTCCTCTGCACCTGCCACGAAATCTCGCCCCCGTGACTCGAGCGCCGTTTTTCGGGCGAGCTGCAAACGAAACTGAAATCATAGCGACGAGCGAGACCCACTGAGTAGGCCTCGCTCGACGGCTATGAATTGGACAGATTTGTTTGAGCGATGCCAATAGCTCATCTTGGCGTCTCGCGACCCCTTACTTGTCCGAAGTAAAATCCTTGATCCGCTGCCTGAACTCAGGATTGTTCAGATCGGCCCCAAATTTCCCATCGAACTCTGGCGCAGATTTTACCTACGACTTGGTCAAAGGAACTCTGACGACCGAGTCGCCCTCTTTGGTCACAACCTTCACGGCTTTCCAAGGCAGTACCTTGACTTGACCACCCATTCCCAGAACCTCGCCGACGGCAAACGATACGTAGGCGAGCTGGTTCTGTTCCGTGTCAAAGAAGACGGTTTCTATAAATCCGATCTCGTCGTGCGGACTTGCGGAAACTGTAGTCCCTGAAAGATCGCTGGCGTGGAGATACCCTCTATTTTCGGCGCCATCTTCTGGTCGCTCGGCTTGAGCTGGAAGCACTTTTTCTTGGGGTTCCATCGGAGGTTTTCAGTGGGTGCTACTCGGCCGCCCTAGCAGCCCGTTGAAAAACTGCTTTCGATGCGGGAGGTCGAGAATTCGAG